>NZ_JARXHW010000047.1:0-32706 GCF_031127805.1 Thalassobacterium maritimum
CCACTGCGCGACTCAACTGAGGAGCCCTGTGCGGGAATACCGCACGCAGGGATCTGCAAGGGGACTGCCCGGTAACGGGCAGTTCTACCTTAATCGTTGAATAAATGAGAGAATTTAAACATCCACCATCGAAAGGAATTAAATATTGCTCCATCCTTCTTTGGGTTCAATCCGCGTTCTATTTGTTGCTGCCCCTCACGTTTTTGAGTGGGTCGAATTCAAACAGCTTGCAGGAGAAAATAACGTCTTCCGTTATCCTGTCTGCCCTAGGCATCTTAGCTCTCATTACTGGAAAAAAAATTAAGATCAGCAAAGAAATGGGCTTGGGTTGCAGCTATAAGCTTTTGCTTCGTCTCCTTGGGTAGTCCATTCTTACCATTTAGTGCTCTAGCGCTCTATTTCCTATTCAAGAAAGAGTCTATGATGTATTTCACTCTTCCACACATCCCGAAGAATCAGAGCGAACAAGGCGGGACTGGACAATCCCATTTACGCGCCTGATATTCGATAACCACTTAGACTACTAAATTCACAGGCTGGGATTCCAGCCTAACCGTTCGAAAAAATGAAGCTACACTGGTGTAACATGATCTACGACCCGGACTTGCGTGTAATCAGAACAAAAAAACACAGTGAGATGATCCTCGGCACAGTCTTCGTTACCCTTTTTATTGCCGTGGCAATTTTCTGGGTGTATATCCCTTTTCCAAAATTGGCGGTATATTGCTCCCCCCTTATTGTGTTGCCAATATTAGTTAGTTTAACGAAGAAAAAAACAAAAATAATCCTAGGGCAGGAAGGTGATCAGAATATATTCTATGGCGATTATAAACAGACTATAAGGCTGCCCACAGAGGGGCTGTTTAGTTGTCATGTCACGCTCAGTCATGGAGACAGTTATTTGGCCGAAATTGCCCATCAATACGGGACGAAAAGAACTACGCTATTTCATTGCGATGACACACCGACGGAAGCTGAGTTTGAAGAAATGTTTAAACATTTTGGAGCAGGAACGAAATGGACCTTCGAGAAACATTAAGCAATAAGAGAAACTTATTCGAACCAGTAGGCATGAGAAGGCGTAGCGAGTAAGCTCGAAAAATGGAGCTCAATCGCATAGAACTACGCCACTATGAATACAGCAAAAAACACCCATACCATCGGCATCGACCTAGGCGACAAGAGCCACCAAACTTGCACTCTAAACGCAGAGGGCGAGATTATCGAACGAACAACACTGCTCAACAACCAGCCCGAGCTGATTCGTTTCAGCAAAGCCAACCAGGCGCCACTCTCATCATGGAAGCCGCTTGCCATTCACCATGGATTAGCCGTCTGTTTAACCAGCGCGGCCACAAGGTAGTCGTCGCCAATCCACGCAAGGTCCGGGCGATCTACCAGACCGACAACAAAAACGATGAGCGTGACGCGCTGCTGCTGGCTCGTATCGGACGTTTTGACCGCAACCTACTCTACGGCATCGAACACAAGAGCGAGGCGCACCAAAGAGCGCTGAAGATCATTGAAGCACGCGATGCCCTGGTGAGCGCACGCGTCAAACTGGTCAACCATGTGCGCGGCTCTCTCCTGTCTTAATTATCGGCTCGCCAGACCGCTTTGCGACAGCACGAGATGTCGGCCCGTTTCTTGGACTCGTGCCCGGGCGTGATCAATCCGGCGACGTCGATAAGCCCATGCGCATCACCAAGGCAGGCAACCGCATGATGCGACGATTACTCGTCAGCTTCAAGCCACACCAAGGCGATTACAATGAAAGCGAGAACCAGTTAGCAGCTCCGAGACAGGACACCTACAAGTACCGAGCCTGGTAAGCTCACAAAAAAGAGTGCGTATGGAAGCCTGACATCGGGAATCCGTCTCGACATCCTCTCAAACATACATCATCAAAGAGTAACAAAATTTAAATTTTCCCATTAAACATCAACCCCTTCTCATGGAAGTCGCTTCTGGACAACGCCTAAAGGCGCGCCAGCCCTCCACGATCTGCGAAAGAGAATTGACCGCTTCTAAATTGAGCTTATTCTCCCCAATATGCGCACTTTAATGGAGCTTCAAAAAGAAATTACAGCACTCGGCGAAGAAGAGCGCTCTGGGCTGGCATCTTTCATTTTATCGTCATTACCGAACGCACCTCTAGGGCCGGACGACCAAGAAGTCGTAAAAAGAGAAAATGAAATGGATTCAGGCAAATCGCCCCCAATCAGCTATGCAGAATTCAGGCAAGCAGTCGGGCGATGAAGAAGGAAATAGTGTTCCACCCGAAAGTTCCGAATGAAGTCCGCGATTATTTGGAGCACTATGCCAGCATATCTCAAGAACTGGAGGAAGCCTTTTGGAGGGAACTGAACCTCTCTTTGGAATCAGCAGCCTCAAACCCACAAGACCACCATTTTGATTCGAGCGGCTTGCGCAGGGTGAATCTGACACGTTTTCCCTATCACATCCTTTTTCGCGTGTTTCCGGATTATATCCGTATTACAGTAGTCCGACACAATAGACGACATGCTGTCTTCGGAACAAAACGTAAGTGAAGGGCAGATTCAGTCGACGCAGACACCCCATTTACCCTGCCCCTAAAACTCAACAGGACGATTCAGCTCACAGGCTGGTTGTCTGGTATCCACGTTGGCCAAGAAAACGAAGGTCTTGACAAATTCAACTATAGGTATAATTTCTATACCTAAATGGAGTTTGAGTATGATCCCATAAAAAGTGAATTAAATAAGACGAAGCATGGTCTTGATTTTGAAGAAGCTCAATCACTCTGGAACGACCCAGATTGCATTGGATTTCCGGCGAAATCAGAAGACGAAGAGCGCTTCGCCCTGCTCGCGATGTTAAATAGAAAGCTCTGGATCGCCTTCTACACTCCCAGAGGAGACAAAACACGGATCATCTCAGTGAGAAGAGCCCGAACGAACGAAAGGAAACTATATGAAAGCTAAGGATTTAGATAAAATTTTTGATGATGCCGAAGTCGACATCAACGATCACTTGGATTTATCGAAGGCATTCCGCCCGGGGCAGGAGCAAAAGCGAGTGAACGTAGATTTTCCAGTCTGGATGATCGAACGTTTAGACCGTGAAGCAAATCGTATTGGCGTGCCTCGACAGTCCCTAATAAAAGTCTGGATCTGTGAACACCTAGACGCACCTAAGTCCAAAAGAAAACTGAAGGCCAACAAGGCAGGATAGGACAATTCCGTTCGTGCCTCACTCCATGCCACACTTTAACAATCTACAAAGAATGAACCAGACCCTCAAAGAGTTCTATTCCCAAGACGCTAGCTACAAGGCTTTGAGCGCGGAAGATCAAATTCGTCTTTTTGGCGATTGGGCGGCTAAGAAAAAAATCAACCTACAACTCTCGTTTAAGAAAAGAAGTCAATCTAAGTGGCTACGGGCATTATGGATGCTTTTAGCTGTTGTTTATCTGCTATCCTACATAACTAAAAAAGGAACTGAATATACTGGATATCTTTTCCCAGTCATCCTAGTTCTACAAATGGCACTCTACACGCAATCACCACATCTAGAGAAGGTAGATCCAAGCGCTGTTGGGCAACGTCGCTGACGCGCCGTCGTCAGAGCTCCACGATAGACAGAATTCAAATGAAGATCTTCCCTGAAATAGAAAACGAATCGAGATGTCACTCACGTTGGGAACGATCTGTAATGTATCGAACTGAATCTCAAGCTAAGCATGCAGGCATCTCCTGGGGCTTAGCATTGGCGTGGTCACTCATCTGGTTTGTATCCGGATCAGAAGATGCGGGGCGTCCAATAATATTCTCTTTTTTCTTAGTCATCTCATGGCTCTTGGTCTTCCAAGCATACTCAGCAAAGGCAATTTTAAGAATCTTAGACCGAAGCCGCTCTGCCGACACCCCTGGTAAAGATACTGAAGTCTATCCAGTCGATGGTGGACAATAGATTTCGCGGTGCTCATCTATGCTCACGATCGACGGCAAAATGAAATTGACTGCCATTGTTACATGGACAGGATGATGTCCATATGAATGCAATTACCTACACTGCCGCTAGAGAAAATCTCGCAAGCACGATGGATCGCGTGTGCCTCGATAGAGACCCAGTTGTTATCACCCGTAAACGTGATCAATCAGTTGTCATGATCTCACTTGAGGATTATGAATCACTCGAAGAAACTGCCTACTTACTTCGCAGCCCTGCAAATGCGAAACGCCTTGTAGCCTCAATTGAAGCAGCAGAACAAGGCTCAACAATTAAAAAACACATCAGTCTGAACGAATGAATGTAACATTTACTCCACAGGCTTGGGAGGATTACCAATACTGGCAGATGACCGACAAGAAGACGTTAAAAAGAATTCATTCACTAATTAAGGATATTCAGCGAACACCACACGAAGGCATTGGTAAGCCTGAAGCTCTAAAGCATCATCTAAGCGGTTACTGGTCACGACGAATTACTGAAGAACATCGTATCATATATAAAGAATTCGAGCATGGCATTACGTTTGTGCAGATGCGCTACCACTACAAATAAGGGAGTCGAACCTTGGGGGCTCAAAAAGATGACATGGAAGCTTCCGACCTTTGGCATTCTATCGTCGAGCAGAATAGAAAATTTGACAAGCGCACGTAATAACGCACTTAAGCTGATCGATATATTACAGGAAGACCCATTCATGAAGCCTCCGGAATACGAGGCACTGGTTGGTGACTTATTAGGTGTTTATTCCAGACGAATTAATATTCAAAACAGATTGGTCTATCAGGTTTACGAAGAAGAAGAGGTCGTAAAAATCCTACGGATGGGGACACACCATGGCGATTGAATTGCCATCGAGTCGCTGGTATTAACTCCGATTCGCTGGGCTCTTCTCCGTGATACAGCTCTCCGTTCAGAAGGAAGAACTCAACCAAACCAATAATGAAGCAATAATAACCGCGAGCCTGGGAGATATAAAAATAGAGAATGATTTCGCAGACGTCACGGATAGTTTCACTCTTCTTGCGGTAGAGCCTAATACCTATTCGAAAAAAGTTTGGTCCTAATAGATATGTCTTTTGTAAGCTCGATTCTCGCCAGTCCTAAGCTCCTCGAAAGGGGAACCGGGGTGATGTCGATCGCCCCCCGACTGTGTCCTGCATCGCCGAAGGCGACGCATGGAAACAGAGTTTCGAGGCTACACAAAGCCCAAGCTTATAGATCATCTATTCTTAGAAGTGGAGTGATATCTCGGTTGAGGCAGGTGCCCTAGGTGTATTCACTCGAGCATAATTCAGTTTAGAAATATAACCGGCTTCTGTAAACTATTTATGGGCGGGGGCGCCTGGCTCTTTTATTTTAAATGGAATATGTTCTGCCGCTCATGTCCCTAATGCTGTGATATGAAATGTATACGACCATTCAAACAGACACTCGCCGTCCTTCTTCTCCTTGTTGCAGCTTTGCCAGTTGTGGCACATGGCCAATCCGCGCCTGCTCGACCGAAGGTGATTTTCTTCGACGTTAATGAAACCCTGCTGGATTTGGAGTCCATGCGGGCATCGGTGGGGCAAGCGCTCAATGGGCAGAACGAGCTTTTGCCGCTTTGGTTCTCGACTATGCTGCATTACTCGCTGGTGGATACAGCTACGCAGCGGTATCATAATTTTGGAGACATCGGTGTCGCTGCTCTCATGATGGTGGCTCACAATAATGGTATCGAATTGACTGAAGCTGCGGCTCGCGAGGCGATCGTGACACCGCTTCGTAGTCTGCCACCTCATCCTGATGTAAAGGCAGGGCTGCAAGCACTCAAAGACCAGGGGGTTCGTCTTATCAGCTTCACCAACTCATCGAACAAGGGCGTGCAAACTCAGTTTGAAAACGCAGGCTTGATGGAGTTTTTTGAAGCACGCTACAGCATCGAAGATATTCAAATCTACAAGCCAGCACTTGCATCTTATGAGTGGGCACTGAAGCAGGCCGGAGTCGAAGCGGACGAGGCCATGATGGTGGCTGCGCATGGTTGGGACATTGCGGGCGTTAAAGCCGCTGGCATGACTGGTGTGTTTGTGACCCGTCCCGGGAAGAGTACGTATCCGCTCGCGATTCCGGCTGATAAAGAAGTGGGCAGCATTACCGAGCTGGCTGCATGGCTTGAAAGCTTGTAGTTCAACTGGCTCAGCCTGTCTCTTTAGGCCACTGGCGATGGTGTTGACCAAGTCGGGACGGCGCTCCTCGATCGGTGCCGCGAAGGGATGTTGCTCGACTATTTTTTAGCGACGGCGACGTATCATACTGACGCCTAGCAGAGCCAGCCCCATCAGTAGCCCGCTGCTTGCGGGTTCAGGCACCGCAGCGAAACTGTCAAATTCGAAGGCGCCCGGGCCGTTGACTAGACGGATGCGCGCAAACCATTGATTCGCAGCGCCGAAGTCAGAGTTTGCCAAGGCAGCCACGTCTACCGTCTGAGAGGAGGTGCTGCTGGTGTCTGCGATCACCTGTCGTTCACCTTGGAAATTGTTATCTTCGTAGAATAGTATGTTTACATTGTAGGAGCCCGAGTTAGTCGCTCCAATTGCATCGGGAGTCAGTATAAACTCGCCCTCAGTTGTCAGATTGAAAAAACCTGTTTGAGACTCACGCCAGTCGACAAATGTATCCGCAGCTGTCGTGTCCCGTTCAATTAGCACAGTGCCGTCGCCGCTGTTGTCATCCAGCGTGGTGGTGGAGCTGCCTGTGTTGTTTACGATCAAATTGCTGAGATCGTTTAAGTTATCAATAAAGTTGGCTTGTGTGACTGTGGTGAGTGTGGGGAGGGCCAACGCACTCAGAAGGGCAGGTGTTGCTAGCAGGGAGCGGAACGGGCGCATAGTAAAATCCGAGGTTTACAGATGAAATTAGGGCGAATACTCAGTTAATAATTACGGTATTTAGCTATATAGTCAAATCCTGAATCTTCTGATCATAGAGCCATATTTTAGGTAGGAGCCCCCCCCCATGTCCCGCACTTGCGTTTTATGAGTGGGCACTGAAGCAGGCCGGAGTCGAAGCGGACGAGGCCATGATGGTGGCTGCACACGCTTGGGACATTGCAGGCCTTAAAGCCGCTGGTATGACTGGTGTGTTTACCGAGCTGGCTGCATGGCTTGAAAGCTTGTAGTTCAACTGGCTCAGCCTGTCATCTTCAGGCCACTGGCGATGGCGTTGACTGTCAGCAGTAGGCGATTGAGCATGCTTTCGTCGGCTTTATCACTGCCGTTGGCGCGCCATTGCTTGATCAGCTCGATCTGGTAGAAGTGGAGCCCCTCGAGCGCTTTGTTGCGACGCTGAGTGGTGTTGACCAGGTTGGGACGGCGCTCCTCGATCGGTGCCACGAAGAGATGTTGCAGGTGTTTGTGCGCCAGCTGCATGTCGTGGTTGATGGGATCGATGAAGCGGTTGCGTAGTGCATCGTCCTCGACCAGCTCGGAGAAGGCGGTCATTACCTTGTGGTCGACGCTGATCAGGCTGGCTTCGACATTGGTGAATACGTAGCGCAGGAAGGCATTACTGTGGATGCCGTCCTTGAGTTGTTGGTAGGCATCGGCATCGCTTTCGCAGAGTTTGTCCAGGGCGCTGCCCACGCCATACCAGCCGGGCAGGAAGTAGCGGCTGAGTGACCAGCTGAAGACCCAGGGGATGGCGCGCAGGTCATCCAGCGAGTGCGCGCCTGTGCGGCGCGAAGGGCGCGAGCCGATCCGGCTGACTTCGAGCACGTCGATCGGTGTGGCCTGACGGTAGAAGCTCATGAAGTCCTTGCCATGCAGCAGCGCCTGATAGGTTTCGGCGCTGTAGTCGGAGAGGCTTTGTAGCGTGGCGGCGGTGTCCTCGTCGTACTTGGTCTGTTTGTGTGGCTGGGAAAAGAGCAGGGTGCCTGCTGCCAGCAGCTCCAGATTGTAAGTGGCGGTGCGCAGATTGGCAAACTTCTGGGCGATGACTTCGCCCTGTTCTGTGGTGCGCAGGTCGTAGGAGAGGGCGGCTTCGGGCAGGGCTTCGAGGAAGCGGTCCGTTGGCCCCGCGCCGCGGCTGATGGTGCCCCCGCGACCGTGGAAGAAGCGGATGCGGAAGCCGTGCTGCTGGCCCATCGCGACGATCTTTTCCTGTCCTTTGTGCAGGGCCCACTGGCTGGCGAGGATGCCTTTGTCCTTGTTACTGTCGCTGTAGCCGATCATCACTTGCTGGACCAGATCCTTGCGTTGGCGGTTGTCCGATATCCAGCGCTGGGAGTGGCGGGTGATGGGTAGCTGTAAAAAGGCATCCAGAATTTCTGGGCCGTTTTCTAGATCTTGCACGGTTTCCAAGAGTGGGACGACTGGTAGCGGGCAGATGATATTGGCATCGGCATCCTGCTGTAGCAGTCCTGCTTCGCGGGCGAGGAAATACACCGCCATGAGGTCGGAGACCGTGCGGGTCATGCTCACAATCAGCGCGCCCAATGCGGGAGTGCCGTAGCGCTTTACGTGGCGGGCCACTACGGTGAGTGCGCCGATTGCTTTTTGTGCGTCTTCGCCCAGCTTGGCATTGTGGCGTAGACGGCGATCGGTACGGCTTAATTGTGATTTTAGGAAGTCGACGCGCTTGGCCTCATCCCATTGGTCATAGTCGGTTTCCGGGAAGTTCAGGCATTCCAACACTTGGCTGACGGCGCGCTCGTGCACTTCGCTGTTTTGACGGATATCCAAGCTGGCGAGATGGAAACCGAAGGTGCGCAGCTGATTGATGGCAGGATCGATATCTTCCTCGACGATGGAACGGGCATTTACGCGTAGCAGGCTGCGACGTAGCAACTCCAGATCTTCGTTTAATTCGCTGGAGCGTTTGTAGCTAATAAAGTGATCCGTTGACAGGTGGTCGACCTCGGAGTCGACACCTTCGGTGACCGGAATGCGGGCGATCATCAGGCTGACGAATTGGCGCCAAGGCTCATTTTCGTTGCGCGCGCACATGGCCGCCGCACGGTTGCCGAGGATTTCCCATTGCTTGGCGATGCCATCCAACAACTCTTCCGGCGGTGATTGTAGGCTGGAGGACAGGCTCAGCTTGGCGCGGAGCTCAATCAATGCCTTTTTGTGAAGCTTCAGTGCCTTGATGCGATAGGAGAGCAGCGACTCTTCTGTCACTTCCGGTGTCACGAAGGGGTGACCATCGCGGTCGCCTCCGACCCAGCAGCCGAAGTTGATGTGGGGGCGACGCTTTTCCAATGATGCCGGGTCGAAGCCGAGGCTTTCCCAGGCGTGGATCAGGTTGCGGTCCAGCGTCTGGATGGCAGTCGGAAAGATGGAGGTCAGGTAGTGTTCGATGCCCTGGCGCTCCATTTCGATGCTGGGCTTGGTCAGATAGATTTCTCCCGTTCGCCACAGACGATCGAGGATGGTGCGGATGCTGCGGCGGATGTCTTCGATCTCGCTAGGCGTCCACATGGAGTTTTCGCGCATCACAAGTTTCAAGTAGAGCTCGCGGTGCAGTTCCAGCACGGTGATTCGCTTTGGTTCGGTGGGGTGTGCGGTCAGCACAGGCTCCACGTGTACTTCATGCAGCGCATCGGCGATCTGCTCTTCGGAGAGGCCTTGTTCCTTCAGTTCTTTGAGGTGGCTGCCCCACAGACCGCGCCATTGGTGCAAATCCCCCTCCTGTTCGTGGATACGGCGAATTTGGTTGGCGGTATTTTCCTCCACCATGCTGAGGAGCTGGAAGGCGATCGAATAGGCCTGCACCATGCGACTGGTAAATTGCTCTTGTTGGGCGAGCTTGCTGCCGGTCCAGGGCAGATAGTCCGTCATGTCGGCGTAGCCGGATTCCTTCATCACCTGTTGGAGTTCGCCCATCAGGTAGTTGACGTCGGCGTCTATTTTTTCAAATCCGCGGTTCTGAGTAGTGGCCTGAGCCGCTGTGGGTGCCGGTGTAGTGCTTTTTTGAGTCAAAATTGGTATCGGTTGGTATGAGTTTATGCAGTCGAATTGTCTGATAAGCAGCAAGAATGCCTGATATAAGCAATGGCCGATACTGATCAATCTAAAAGATCAATGGGAGGCGAGGGCGGGTGTGATTGAAAGTGCGGGGACACGTAGCTGGGGTCTTCAGACCCGGTCAGAGGCCTGGCTTAGTTGCCTGCTTGGCTGCGGATACGGGGTCTGAAGAACCCCGCTACGAAGAGAGCCCGATCTCCCCGCACTTTTAATCACACCCGGCGAGGGCGGCAACGAAAGCCGACTTTGATAGAATTTAGTCGATCTTTTGAGTGATTGCCTTGAGGGGCGATTGAAAACTCACTTGACAAACCTACTAGAAGGTAGAACGTTCATTGCCATTCCAATGAATCCCTCAGATACCAAGACTGCTCTTTTGGACAGCGCGCAGGATCTAATCCAGCGCGTCGGCGTCAATGCGATGAGTTATAACGATCTGAGTGTGGCGGTGGGCATTCGTAAGGCCAGCATACACTACCACTTCCCGAAGAAGGAGGATTTGATCCGGGCCCTGTTGCTTCGCTGCGGCGAGGATTACGCGGCCCATTATCGCGCAGTGGCTCGTTCCAATCAGACGGTGATGGAAAAGCTGCAGGCGATCGCCGATATCTTCGAATCCTCGTTGAAGAACGGTAAAATCTGCTTGGTGGGCATGTTAAGCGTGGAGTCGACCACGTTGCCGGAGTCGGTGCAGACTACGCTGGAGTCGACAGTGAATGGCTGTGTCGGGGTGATTGAGAGTATTTTCATCCAAGGAGTTTCAGAGGGCAGCTTTTCCGATAGCATGCAGACTGCCGAAGCGGCGCACGCGTATCACGACTGTCTGCTGGGAGCCCAGATCATGGCCCGCTGTCTGCAAAATGTCGGGCACTTCTCGGCGCATGTCCGCACCTACTTGAAAATGTTGGCCCGCGCTTGATTTTTTTTGAAAACAACACCTACCTACTGGTAGGGCTATAAAATTATGAAAAACCACCCATGCTACACCAATAAACTGCTCTCTGGAGAGCCCCTCCCGGCTCTCACGCTGCCCAAGTTGGGCGGTGGCACGCTGACGCTTGGAGAGCGCGAGAATAGTCAGAACTGGCAACTGGTCTTTGTTTACCGCGGTCTGCATTGCCCGCTCTGTAAGAAGTATCTGCAGAAGCTGGAGTCGCTCAAAGAAGGCTTCACGCGAGTCGGCGCAGAGTTGGTCGCTATTTCCGGCGACCCTGAATCCAAGGCGCAGGCCATGGTTGAAGAGACGGGCCTGACGATCCCCGTGGCTTACGACTTGACTGTGGCACAGATGCAAAGCCTGGGCCTTTACATTTCTGACCCGCGTTCCGCGCAGGAAACCGATCGCCCTTTTGCCGAGCCGGCTCTGTTCGCGGTCAACGAGGCGGGGAAGCTGCACTTGATAGATATCTCCAACACGCCCTTTAACCGCTCCGACCTGGACGAACTGCTGGATACAGTGGAGTGGGTCCGGGCCAATGACTATCCCATCCGAGGCACACATGCCTAAACCGAATTTCAACAGAAGGATTATCTATGAAAAAATTACTCCTGATCAACGGGCACGAGCCGTATCCTTTCTCGGAAGGTAAACTGAATGCAGCTTTGTTGGACAAAGCACGTGCCTTCGCCGAAGCCAGAGACTACGAAGTGCAACAAACCTCCGTATCGGAGGGCTACGATGTGGATGTCGAAGTGGGGAAGCACCAGTGGGCGGATCTGATTCTACTGCAGTTTCCGATTAACTGGATGACTGTCCCCTGGTCATTGAAAAAATACATGGACGAGGTCTACACGGCAGGCATGGACGGCCGTCTTTGCAACGGCGATGGGCGCACTCGAAAAGATCCTACCATACAGTATGGGCAAGGGGGCACGCTGCAGGGCAGGCAATACATGCTCTCCGTGACGTTCAATGCCCCTGAAGCATCCTTCAACGACGCCGAGCAGTATCTGTTTCAAGGGCATTCGGTCGATGACCTGCTCCTGCCGGTGCACATGAACTTCCGGTTCTTCGGCATGGAGGCATTGGAGAGCTTTGCCTGCTACGATGTGATGAAGAACCCGAATGTGGACAGCGACTTCAAGCGTTTCGAAGAACACCTTTCCAACCAGCTGTAACCAGAAACTGAATACAAAAAATATGAGTCAGATCGAAAATAAAGTAATCGTCATCACCGGTGCCTCCAGCGGCATCGGTGAAGAAACCGCCAAATTACTCGCTGCCAAGGGGGCCAAGCTGGTGCTCGCCGCCAGACGGGAAGAACGCCTGCACGCTTTGGTTTCCGAGATCCAATCGAAAGGAGGCGAGGCTGTCGCCAAGGCGACGGATGTGAGCCGCCGTGAAGATCTGGAGGCCTTGATTGCCTTTGCCGCAGAGTCCTTCGGCCCGGTCGATGTTCTGCTCAACAATGCGGGGATCATGCCGGTCGCGCCGATGGAGATGGTTCGCGTGGACGACTGGGATCGCATGATCGATGTCAACATGAAGGGGCTCCTCTACGGTGTGGCCGCGGTCTTGCCCGGCATGAAAGAGCGGGGGAGTGGGCACATTATCAACGTCGCTTCGGTCGCGGGACATAAAGTGCTGCCCAATTTTACAGTCTATTGTGCGACCAAGCATGCGGTGCGTGCGATCTCGGAAGGGCTTCGCATGGAGAATCCCGACCTGCGGGTCACCACCATCTCGCCCGGTCTGATCAAGACCGAGCTGGAAGATTCCACTCCGGACGCCGAACTGCGCGAAGGAGTGAAGGATTTTTACAGTCAGCACGCCATCCCGCCGTCATCCATCTCCGAGGCCATCGCCTACGCGATCGAACAACCGGATTATGTCGACGTGAATGAACTGGTCATTCGCCCGACTACGCAAGAACTGTAACGGGACACTCGATTCGATCGCACACCCATCTATAGGCATATGAACGAAGTCCGCTATTTATTCTTTGATGTCGGAGGCACCGTCTTTGATTGGAAGTCTACTGCGAAGCGGACGATTGAAGACGCCGCGAGTCAGCTCAATGAAGCAGTGGACAGCGAGGCTTTTGCCTCTGATTGGCGCAGGACCATGTTTGATTTAGTGGGCGAGGTGCGCCGGGGGAACCGTCACTGGCTGACGGCTGATCAAATGCACGAGTTGGCACTCGAATCGATGACCGGGCGCTTTCCTGTGCTGCGTCGTCTGGATTTGGCTGCACTCACGAGGATGACTTGGCACCAGCTCGACGTGTTTGAAGGGGCGGCTGACATGGTTGCCCGCCTGCGCACGCGTTACACTGTGCTAGTGCTCACCATACTCAATTATCAGAGTATCATCGAGAGCTCCAAGCGCGGCGGCGTAATCTGGGATGGGATCTTTTCCTGTGAATTATTGGGGCATTACAAACCCTCGCTGCAGTCCTATCGCAAAGCGCTTCGGCTCATGGGGGTATCGCCCGGCGACGCCTGTATGGTGGCTGCGCATAAGGGAGATCTCGCCGCAGCGTCACAGGTAGGAATGCGCACCGCCTACGTCAGTGCCCCGATCGCGGATCATGTCGGTTCCGGCTTCGGAGATTCCGAGGGAGTGACTTTTGATATTGAGGTCGACTCCTATGAGGCCCTTTGTCAGTCCTTTGAAGTCTAGAGGTCACCACGAAGCGATCAATCCCATGAACTTACGTGAAGCAACGGAAGCCGACTTTGACAGGATTTGGCCGATCTTTCGAGACATTGCCCGGAGAGGCGATACATATGCCTACGACCCCGGCATTGAGATGGACGAAGCCAGGCGGCTTTGGTTGGACCTGCCCCGCATTGCTTCGATCGAAGGGCGTGGTTTCGCGGTGTTGTCCGGGCATCCTCAATGCTTTGTGATTTGGGGGAATGAATGGGCTTTCGATGGTCGTTCTCGGTGTCCAGCTCTTTCAAAGACAAGCACAAAGGTAATGGCTGACTTCATCGTAGATAGCGAACTCAATGACTCTATTTTGAAGCCAAAGGGAGCTTGAAGAAATAGTGAATAATCATATCTTCCCCCATCAGATATGACAACCACACTCAAAGAGATCGTAGGCGAGCTTAGTGGTCTGTCTGCCGAAAAGCAGCAAGTGGCCGCGTCCGTTATCCATGCTTTGTGGGTCGAAGAACAGGCGGTCGATGGGATCCATCCGGATTGGGAAGCTGAACTCGATCGTCGTAATGCGCAGATTGAAAGCGGCGAGGTCGAACTCGTGAGCGAGTCTTCAATGGATGCTTTTGAGTAACGTGACCCTCTGGTGATGCGTGTCTTTTATAAAGGTGAGCGTCGCATGCCATTGAAGCGATTTAGGACCTGAATAAAGCCTGTGGCTTTGTGCAGTGCTGACGATAGTCAGTGTTTTGACGCTTTACTTTTGGGGTGATTATAGCTATGTTAGCTAGATGATTACGGCTAATATATCTAAAACAAAGAATGAGTTGAGCCGTTACCTTGAAGCAGTTCGAGGTGGGGAGACGGTGGTTATTCTGGATCGGAACCGTCCGATTGCGCAAATTCAGCCGCTTTCTTCCGAGAGCGGGGCAGACTTGGCGCGGCTCAGTGAGCTGGAGGCAGGTGGATTGATTACCCGTCCGCAATCGCGGGATGTCGCGTGGATCCGGCATTTGCAACCGGTGGGCGACGATCCTGCCGGGCAGGTGGAGAGCGTCGATGCGCTGATTGAAGAACGTGAGTCGGGGCGATGAATTTCTGGGACAGTTCTGCGATCTTGCCCTTATTGGTTTCGGAAGCGACCTCGCGCTCGACGCGGGCGTATCTCGAGAAACAACCTGATGTGGCGGTCTGGTGGGCGACGCCGGTGGAGTGCATGTCTGCGTTGGCACGCAAAGAACGAGAGGGGCGTCTGAACCTTTCGCAGATGGTTCTGGCAAAGAAAAATCTCGACGAAGTGATGCGCAACAGTGTGGTCGTCGGGGCATCGGATCGCGTCCGGTTGTTGGCGCAGAAGCTTTTGCGGCGCTATCCACTGCGGGCGGCCGACTCCCTACAACTCGCTGCGGCCTGCGTGTTGGCTGGGGATGCGACGGGCGATTATGGATTCGTTTGTAATGATGAACGCCTGGCGATTGCCGCCTCGAAGGAAGGTTTTGAGATTATCGGTTTTTGAAACATCGCCAGCGAATCGTCTTCGGCTTTCGATTCTGCCCATGACTTCTTCCTTCTTCTTACGCCCTAGACTGTGGCTGGGATGCGTTGGTCGTTTCTATTTTTGCATTTATGATAATCTGCTGTCCCAGAACGACCACCAAGGTAATGAACTTGAATCCCGACCCTATTTTGAATTCCCGTTTTTAAAGCCTATAGCTTCCAGTGCTCGCCTACGAATCGAACCGGTTTGCTGCCCTTGAAAAACTTGGACGCCTCGCTTGCCCAACGAACATAGCGTGCCCGGCCTTCGGGCGTTGGCTCGACAATACGTGGGCTGCGCATCGCATCGGGTTCCGTCCAGGCGGGGGTCTTTAACAAAGCTTTCCGGTCTGTTTCACTTAGTCGTGCCATACCATGTCTTGAGTTGATCCATCAAGGTCTTCCAGCATCAGGATGAAGTTCAGATCAATGGTGAGCGTTGCACGCCGCGCAAAGCTATAGCGAAGCCGCTGATCAGCGCGTATCGTATCCCCTTCGCGTCTAACTGACTCGTGACCTCTTGAATGACTTTTGCAAAGTCCATGGCAATCAAACTAGATTCTTGGGGCACGAGGTCGAGGCGAATTAGAACAATGCGGTTTTTGTAAGTGCCTGTTTCTGTTTGTGCCCTTTTTGAGGCCTTGGTGTATATCGAAATATACGGAATGACCCGTTCTTGAGCCCCCAAGCGCGAGATGAACCGACGGCGCGTGGCCCGGCATCGCGCGGGGAAAGCGACTGAATCCGCCGGTTGAGAACGCGGCCTCTTGCCTTATTGGTCAGTCGTGTGTTGCCTCCAGTATCTTGCGCTTCAGGTTCAGGGCATGCTTGCCGATGGATTTCTTGTAGCTCCGATCCGGGCCGTAGTATTCCATGTGAGCTCCATCAAGATCGACCAGGAAACTTTCAATTTCGACCATGGCTTCTTCTGAAGCATTGCTTAAGAACAGTTGTTCTGCGTGGGCGATCCGAAGGTGCATCCAGTAGAGCCGTTCTCTCGACCCCTTCTCGAACTGTAAGTCCAGAGCTTTGCCAAGCGCGACATGGATGACTTGCCCTGCGGCTTCATGCGCTCCTGTTGCGATAAGTAGTGCAGCAAGTTCACTTGAGGTTCTCAGAAAACGTTCCGGGGACTTTTCTTTTTCGATGTGAGCTAAACACTCATCGATAATATTGAGCATGCAATCTCGGACGTAATCAGTCTCGCCGCTAAGATAGCATGACTTCATGAACATGAAATAAGTCTGTGTTTGCTTGATTTTTGTATAGGGCGTTGCATTTCGAAACGCATCTTGCCATCTGCTGCGCCCTTCATCGGAAATATTTCCCAATCTAATTCTATTGAGGTTCATGATCTGAAGTAACCAAAAGGTATCCGCGAGGATTTCTTCAGATGTTGATGAGAGAATTCGAATGGCCATCGCTTCGCATAAAAGTTGCCTCTGTGCTTGGCTTATTGGCAATTGATGGAAGAAACTGCCCAGGGCTTCTGCATGTTTCCCTGTCGCTAGTAAGGCCGTCCAGTGTCCTAAGTAGTCGAAGTCCAGATCTTGGATGTGCTTATTACGCCGATACGCATGTATTAGCGATTTGAGGGCAGAGTTTAGAAAGGCGCTATCGGGGTTATCCTTGAGTAGAGCAATCAGCTTAGGCTTTAAATGCGTATAATGCCCTGCGAGGTATGGGTTCAACTGAAGCATGAGCTGGGCTTCCTTGGCCCATTGTCTCTCGTTCGGAATCTCGCTGGGAGACGTCAGTAACTCTTGCGCATTCTCACGAGCTTGCCTCGTGAAATAGAGTTCATTGTTTACTCTGTGAATTGACACTTTGATCTCATCTAGTGATAGCCTTTTGATCGAGTGTGAAAAGTTAATGGGATGAGATGGATCACTCAAGTGGTTCAGTATTTCTTTTAAGTTCCGAATACCCATTGCGCCGTATAATCGACCTAAGTGCTGCTCATTATGCGCTGAGAATTCATTGAGCATCTGCTGTAGTTCCGGTAGATGTGCATCAATGTTCTCTGGGGACAGTATTCGAATGATGTCATTGAATCGTAATATTTTGGTTGCCAGGTGGTTCGGGTAGTTCTGGAGCAATTCTTTTTTGACTTCTTCAGGGCTGAATGCACGTGGTTGCGCTTCGTGATGTTCATTACGAAGGTCAAAGGCGAGTAGCCAAGGACGGTCGGGATCGTTAGTATCCGAATGGGTGAGGATCCATCGAAGAAATCCTTCTTCATAGGCGCACGTGTATAATGCTCCATAGCCTAGTGGCTTCATTATTTTTTTTTGGCGAAACCATTCAGATTTTGGCTTTCCGCTGATGGATGCTTTAGAAAAAATTTCCCAAATCGTATCCAAGTCCGCAAAATCAGGTAGGTGGGCGGTTTCTTCATCTATTCGAAAGGGAGCATCCGCATTCTGCCATTCTCCGAAAAGTAGACCTTTTAATTCTTCAACGACCTCGGGAGTTTGTAGGCCTTCGCTAAATTGAGTTTTGGGGAGCTCCAATGTCCAGGCTCGATGCTGAACGGTCCAAGCCTCGGGTGTATTGGAAGTCAATAGATCAAGTGAGTTGCCTTGTGATACGTCTAATCGTTCGATCAGATGGAAGCGGAGTCGGAGGTCGCCTGTATCCTCGTCGATGGAGAACAGGGCCAATAGATTGTATTGTGCTGCAATCATTGACTGGCGGTCCTCCCATTCTTGCGAACTGGGCGAGACTAGATGAATGGGCAAGTCTACGTATGTTTGCAGTAAATCGAATATTTGCTTTTCGATTTGCCCGGTATTCTCCAACTGAAAACGGCTGTCACTATATATGCCCCAGAAGGCGAGGGCGGGTAGGTAATCTATTTTCTTTGTGTAGCCGTAGCCCCCCTCACCGACTGCATTGGCAATCTCCGGCATGTTCATATGCAGGAGGGATGCCTGCATCCCTCCCACTGCGGGGGCAAATGTAGGATCCAGGCTACGTGCCCGGGCAAACGCTCTGAGTGCCGAGGCGTAGGCGCCGTCATCATAGTCGACCCAGCCGTTTATAAATTCCTCAAATATCTCAGGCGCTGCGATTTCTGAGTTCGCTCTCGTGAGCGACGAGACAGTTATAACAAGCAGGATGAGGAGTCTCGCGTGGGGTTGCATCTCGACAGTCGAAGCGAAGACTCCGCTGAAGTCAAACTATGTAAGCTCCCGCTACTTTTTCAAGGCCGCGTCGAACCAGTTGCTGCCGAAGTCGTTGTTGTTGGAGCGGCGCTCGCCTCTTTGGCCGCCGCGACCACCGGGGCCTCGGCTTTTGGGGGCGCCGGTGCGCTCCTTTTTGCCGCCGATCTCGGGCTGTTTCTTCATGGAGAGGGCGATGCGGTTGCGCTGCAGGTCGACTTCCAGAATCAGAAACAGGTCATTCGGAATCAGAAACGGGTCATTCCGTATATTTCGATATATCTATGCGCCATTGCCAGAGTTGTTCAACTATGGAGGTTTTGTAAGTCCCTGTCCCTTCGTTTTGTGCCCTTGTCCGCTACGAAAACAGCTGAATCGCGGAAATGTTGTAGGTCGGCACGCCCGCTTCGCTCAATTGTTGGATTTCTGTATCTTTGCTCACGACCAGATTCAGTAGCAGAGGTTTGTCTAGTATCTCTGAAAGGTCTTTAAAATGTCTGGCTTCGTGCCGAGTGGCGTGATCCGTCATTTTGCACTCGATCGCGATATAAGCTTTTTCGTGCCCCTGTCAGCGCGATCATGCGACCACGGTCTTTCTTCTTTAAGTCCTAGTAGTTTATTTTGACATTGGCGTAAATTATAAACCGTTAATTTACATTAATTTGCGTCAATATGGACTGTCGCCAAATTGACGAATTGAAATTGGAATTATTAAAATGTCTCTGATTTCTTAAGCGTATAAGCAACAGTGGTTTATGCCGTTCTAATTAACGAAAATTCACGTAATTAACGGTTCGACTCATTTTTTTAGGTTAAAAATAAGTGCGGAAGGTGAAGAGCCAGGTGAGGGTGTCGAAGTCGCCGCTGGGGGTGTCCATGGTTTGGTATTCGACGCCGGCCTGGATTTTGGCTTGGTGGCCGAGTAGGAGATAGTTGAGGCCGGTGTAGATGGAGTGATGCTCGTCGCCTCGGCCGCTGTTGACGTCGGCCAGGGGGGTGCTGCCGGTGCCGGCGGCGCGGCCGTAGCGGCTGTTGATGCGGATGCCTTCGGACTCTTCGGCGCGGGCGTATTGGTATTGGGCGACGGCTTGTAATTTGTCTTTGACGATCCAGCGGTAGGGGGTGAGCACGATGCCGCCGAAGCTGCCTTGGCGCTCGCTGTCGGTGGTCATGTCGGAGCCTCCGTTGTCGCCGTAAATGAGGTCGCCGGCGATGCCCCAGATGTCGGCGTCGTAGGTGGCGTGGAGTGAGCTGGCCCAGCGGTAACTGAGCACGGAGTCTTCGCTGCTGGCGTCGGCGTTGTTATAGCTGAGGTCGAGGCCGATTTTGAGCTGTGGGTCGATTTTCTTGGCGAGGTGGGCGTAGTAGAGCAGGTCGTCTTGCCAGCCGTTGAACTCGGCGTTGTCGTCGCCATCGGTGCTGCTGCTGTAGAGGGCGGCTTGGAAGCTCCAGTCGCCTGCTGCGCCATCGAGTTTGAGGCCGGTGGGGCGGCCGCTGTCGTAGACTTTGTTGGAGAGGGCGGCGCGCTCGATGGTGGGCATTTTGTTGGAGGAGAGGTGGCCTTCTTGGCTGAAGACGAATTTCTGGCGTCCGTAGTGCAGCTTGAGGCGGTCGAAGTGCTGGCTGTCGAGTGCTTTGGCGAGGTCGAAGCTGAGGTAGGCTTCGTCGATGCTGTCGTAGCCCCAGTCGAGGTCGCCGCCGCTGGCGGTATTGCGGGCGTCGCTGACGAGGTTGATCTGGTATTTGAAGCCGAAGTATTGCAGGAATTTGCCTTGGGTGCCGATGCGGACGCGGCGGTATTCGTCGTGGCCTTCGCTGAAGTCGTCGTTGTTGACGTCGCTGCCGTCGACGTAGCCGAGCTCGTAGTGGACGCGGCCCATGAGCTTGAGTTCCTGTAGTAATGGGTTTTCCGGGTTTTTGTATAGGCTGCCCGGATTGTCGGCGAGCCAGGCGAACCAGTTGCTGGATTTTTGTTGAGTGGTGCTCGTGTGGGTGGCTTGGCTGCTGTTGGCCGCTTGTGTGCCGGGCAGTCCGGCGGCGACGGTGAGCGCTGCGATGATCAGGATGGAGGCGCTGGGGAGGCGGAGAGATCGTGTCTTTTTCATAACAGTGATTTAGCTGATGCTTTGGAGCCATTGTTGCAGAAAGGCTGCGGCGGCTCGGTGATAGGTGGAGGTGTCGGCGTCGAGTATGGCTATGGCGCATTGGGGGGCCCAGCGCAGGAAGTGGTTTTGCAGAAAGTCGTCGATGCGGGCTTCCCATTGCTCGCTGTCGCCAGCCTTGTTTTGCCGGCTTTGACTGAGCTGATAGCCGAGGTAGTAGAGGAACTCGCACTCGAGGCAGAGGTGGTCGGGGGCGTCGCAGTGACGGTCGGCCGGGGGCACGAGGCCGGCGGTGGCGTAGGCTTCGGCCACCCACATGCTGGTCTCGCCCATGAGGCGCTTGGCGGGGTCGAGGTAGTGGGAGGCGTAGGGGCTGGCCTGGATCTGGAAGGGACCGAGGAAGAGTTTGCTGTAGGCGAGTAGTGTGGCGTCGGGGCTGTTGAGCGCGCTTTGCCAAGCGGTCAGCCATGTGTCGCGGGCGGGCGCGAGCTGGGGCTGGGTGCTGAGGTCGAGGGCGCGCAGTAGCTCCGGGTCTTCGGGGCTGAAGTCCTTGGGCGAGGCGAAGCCGCGCGCGAGCAGCAGTGCGATGTTGCTCGAAGTGTCGGACCAGGCCTGGCTAGTGGTATTCATTGATGTAGAGGACATTGGGCTGGGTGCCTTTTTCGGGCTGGAGCACTTTGGGTGCGTGCTTGGTGAGGAGTTTGGCGACTGGGCTCTTGGGGTCGTTGCGGTCGCCGAAGATGCGGGCGTCGGCGGGGCAGGCCTCGACGCAGGCGGGCATTTCGCCGCGGGCGAGGCGGTGGTCGCAGAAGGTGCATTTCTCGACGATGCCTTGAGGGCGGATGCCGGGATAGGTCTGGGCGCGGCCGGCGTTGTAGGTGCCGATAGGGGCGCCGACTTTCTCGGCGACTTCGACGCCGGTGGAGGTGCAGCCGGCGATGGCGGGCTGGGTATCGTGGCGCAGGCGTTTGTGCGGTAGCTTTTTGTTGAAGTAGATGACGCCGTAGGGGCAAGCGGTCTGGCAGGCGCGGCAACCGATGCACTTGTTGGCGTCGTGCTTGGTGAGCCCGTTCGCATCCTTGTGCATGGCGGTGGTGGGGCAGTTTTTGACGCAGGGCGCGTTGGTGCAGTGGTTGCAGAGCGTGGGGATGTAGCGGAAGCTGGTGTTGGGGAAGCGGCCTTTGGTCTCTATGATGTGGTTGGACCAGGCGAAGCCTTCGGGCGTGTTGTTTTCACGCTTGCAGGAGATGTCGCAGGCGGTGCAACCGACGCAGCGGTCGAGGTCGATGACCATGGAGTATTGTTTTTTTCGCGGCATGGCTAGGGTTCTCCGGGTTAGGCGATTTTGGTGACTTGCACGCGGGTGGTGCCGCCGTGGCGGGCGGTGGATCCGCTGAGGCGTTCGTATTCGGCGGGCAGTAGTTCGTTGTTGTTGCCGCCGAGGGGCTGGTGATGCTTGAAGTCGGCGGCGGCGACGCGGCCGTAGGCCCAGTGGCCCTGGCCGTAGCATTTGGCGACGGTGCCGGGGCGCACGCCCTCCCAGAGTTTGAGGTGGACGGTGATCGCGCCGCTGGGCGAGGTGACGCGCACGCTGTCTTTGTTTTTGAGACCGAGGCGGGCGGCATCGACGGGGTTCATCTTGAGCACATCGTCCCAGTTTTCGTCACCGGGGTCGGCGTTTTTATGCTCCTGATACCAGGTGCAATTGGCCGAGCGGCCCTCGCGGTTGAGGCGGCTGCGGTGTTCGAAAAAGATGAAGGGGAATTGCTCGGCGTCGCCGTGGCGTAGGGCGGGCTCGAAGTGTGGGTAGAAGGCTTGCTCCCCGCGGGCGAGGTAGTTGGTAGCGGCCATGACGGCGTCTACGTTGGTGCCGTTTTTCTTGGCGTGGCCTTCGAGTGCCTTTTTCAGGGTCTCGCTGTAGAATTCGAATTTGCCGGTCGCGGTCTTGAAATGGCCCCATTTTTCCTGGGTCTGGTAGCGCTTGGAGTTCCAGACGCCTTTTTCTGCAAACTCGTCCCAACCTTGGAGGGCGTCGCCGTATTTGCCGTGGTCGGCGTGGCTTGAATCCCAGCAGGGGCGGGTGAGCATTTTGACCGCGGCGAGGGCGAATTCGGAGCCGTTGCTGGGCTTTTTGCCCGTTTCGGGATCGGCAAACTCGTTTTTGTAGTAGCGGTGGAGGTTATCAAAGCCGCGCTCGGCGAGGGCCTCTGCTAGCATCCAGGGGATTTCGGTCTCGTCTTGGCGCACATCCCAGATGGGCTTGACGGCGGGCTCGGTCAGGCTGCTGTAGCCGTGGAGGTTCTGCTTGTTTTTCAAGAAGCTCCACTTCTCTGCGATCTGGTGGGCGGCGGGCAGCACGATATCGGCGAACTGGGTGGTTTCGGAGGCGTTGGTGGTGATGTGGGCGAAGAAGGGGATCTTGGCCAGTGCGCGCTCCCAGCGGTCGCTGCCGGAGCAGGAAAAGGCGAAATTCGACCAGCAGGCGATGGCGACTTTGATATCGTAGGGATCTTCGTTGAGAATGGCGTCGGCGGTGTTGTTGGTGACGACGCCACCTCCGCTTTTACCGCTCTTGAGTGCGGGAAATTCGAGGCGGCCGCGTTGGTCGATCTTCTTTTGCTTGCCGTTTTTGGCGGCGAGTTCGTCGATGTAGTCGCTGAAGTCGGGGATGTCCTCGGCCACGACCTTGGTCTTTTGCAGGGTGCCGCCTAGGTGGTCGACTGAGCCGACCAGGCCGTTGAGCGCATGGGCGGCCATGGCGCTATAGCCGCCGCGTGCTTGCATGGCAGCGCCGGGAGAGAGCCAGCTGATGGCGCGCGGTGCGGCGCTGGCAAACTCGATGGCCACCTTGCGGATCTGCTCGGCGGGCAGGCCGGTGCGCTCGGAGGCCCACTCGGGGGTGCGGTCTTTGAGTTCGAGATTCCACCATTTTACTACGCCGTGGGTGTGGACTTCGTTGAAGAGGGTCTCATCGACGCTTTCGCCGGGGATGAAGCGGTTTTGTTGATCCTTGAAATCGCCGACAAATTCCCTGCTCCAGAGGCCTGCGCTGAGAATGACGTGTGCGATCGCGACGGCCAGGGCGCCATCTTCACCGGGGATGATGGGTAACCAGTGGTCGGCCTTGGCGGCGGTGGCGGAGAGCCGTGGGTCGATGACTGCGATGCCGGCTTGCTCGCGCACTTTGCTCCATACGTTGATGGCGTGCGGCACCTGGCGGTTGGAGGCCAGCGGGTCCGCGCCCCAGCAGAGCACGTAGCGGGTGTTTTCCAAATCGTAGTCGCGGTAGTCCCAAAAGCCCTCGGTGTAGTAGGGGCCAAATTTCTCGGCTTCGGCGCAGATGGCGGAGTGGCTGATGCCATTGGGCGAGCCGAAGACCTTGGGCATGGCGGAGTAGATGATGTCGCGCAGATAGCTGTAGCGACCGCGCATGAAGAGGTATTTGTGGGTCTCGTCGTTGGCGCGCAGTTCCATCATTTTGTCGGCGATGGTGCCGATCGCTTCGTCCCAGGAAATCGGGACAAAGCCCGGGTCTTCGCCGCGGCCCTTTTTAGGGTTTGTGCGCTTCATCGGCATCTTGATGCGGTCCGGGTCGTACATCTGCTGGATGGCGAGGTGCGGACGCGGGCAGATTTTGCCGTGGTTGGCCTTGCTGTGTGGGTTGCCGCGCACGTCGACGACGTGGTTGCCGATCACGCGCAATTGCACTGGGCACCAGGACGTGCAGCCCTGACAGGTGGAGGCGATCCAGCGTCCGGCATTGGCGCGCAGGCTTTCGATACTCGCGCCGGTGGTGGCCGCTTGTGCGAAATTGCGCAATAGGGGCGTGCCTGCAAAGCTTGCCAGCACGGTGCCAGCGCCGAGTGTTTTCAAAAAGCTGCGGCGACTGTAGCCATGGGGCCCTGTTTGGGCTGTGGCGTCTGGGGCAGCTGAGCTGGGAGGGGTGTCAGTGTTTGAAATCATGGCAACGCTGATTAGAAGGTGAGATTGACTGGCACGGGGGATTGCCCGCCGAGAATGAGGGCGAGGCGGAAGAAGAAGGCGCCCACCACGATGAGTAGACTACTCACTGTGATGCTGTAGATCTGGGTGCGGCGGTGCTTGGACTCGCCGCGCAGCATGCTGTATAAGCCAAAGGCGATCGGCAGTATCAGGCCCAGCCCAATGCCGAGCCCCCAGAACATCGGTCCGTGGGATTCGTTGGCAGCCCTGAGCGCTTGCTGATCCTGCAAGCTGCCGGTGTAGAGGCTCAGCCACCAAAAGAAGAGCACGCCGAGCTGCGCCGCCAGCAGGCCGCCGAGTGTGTTGCGCACGGCCTTGAGATCGTCCAAAAAGCTGGCGACATGCGCCTCATCGTCGAGACGGCCGGCAAGTTTCATGAGTGCGAAGTGCACCAGCATCACCGTAGCGATCCCGCTGGTGGCAAAGGCGAGCAAGGCCGCAATGACGGTGGGCCCTGTATTCCAAAGCGGATGTGAGCCGAGCACCGCCAGTAAGAGCCCGTGGTAAGCGCCGACGATAAAGGTCAGCGGAATTAAGATCCGGCCCAGTAAACGGCGCAGGCCGATGTGTTGCGCATCCTTCCACCACAGCCAGGAGTAGACCAGACCGCCGCCCACCAGCATGGGCTGGAAGATACCGCCCCACCAGAGGGGGGAAGTGAGGTTGACGTTCAAATAGGTGTGGTAGGCGCTGAAGGGCCGGCCCATCTTTAGCATGATCAGCAGCAGCCCCAGTCCGATCAGGATCGGAGACAACCACGCAGCCGTGCGACAGATGCGCCGGTATTTGCCCTCGAAAAATTCGTCGAGCGAAATGCTGAACAGCAGCGCGCCGACTCCAGCGCCGCCCAGGAAGAGGTCCATGGCGACTTTCCAGTCCCAAATCGGGCCGTGTTGAATATTGTAAACAATTTCCGAATGCATGGGGGTGTCCTTGGTTATTGAATTTAAGCGGAGTTTTTGGGGGAGGCTGCGCCAGCTTGGGGCGGCAACTCAAGACGGTGGCGGCGACGCTTTGCCAGTTGGCGCGCACTTGCAGGTGCCGAGCGTGCCGCGCTTGCGTTCGAACTCGATACAGCTGGCCAGCGTGATGTGGCGCAGCTTTTCCGCGATCGCCTGACGCTCGACTTTCCAGAATTCGTGGGTGGGGCAGGCGCGCTCGTCGCTGCAAAATTCTTGTCCCAGCAAGCAGCCCCGATTCCAGTCCTTACCGTCGATTGCCTCCACGATAGCTAGCAATGTGATTTTTTCGGGGGCGCAAGCCAGCCGTGTGCCTCCGGCCCAGCCGCGCTTCGAAGTTAGGATCCCCGCATCGACCAGTTTTTTGAAGACTTTGGTCAAATAGGCGGGCGGCACCTGCGCGCATTCCGCGACTTCGCGTACAAAGTGGGCTTCCCCGTCTTCTGAGAGACAGGCCATCGCTTTAACTGCATATCCGACACCTTGAGAAAGCCCAAACATGAGCCCCATATTTTATAAATAGATACTCATGTCAATTAATAAATAGATGCCTGTGTCGATTAAGTGTCTGTTGTGTGAATTTTATGAAAAATAACTAGAATTGTGAGCTCAGTTTGCCTGGCTGTGCTCTAAAACAAGGCCAGTTGCTGATCTTCCTCGCTGGTGTCGCTGCCGGACTTTTCCTTTTTCATGCGCTTGCGCAGGAGGTTGTGGGAAGAGTCGCCGACTTCGAGGTATCTGCGGCTGGATTTTAGAAACTATTTCGATTGCTATCTCTGAAGGGGGTGTTTCTTTAACTTGATAAATGGATTGGGAGTTCCCGGTCGGCGTATGGGTTTCGGTGAGTTCACCGAGGCCCTTCGCTTTTTACGGGGGGCACGATCTTTAGACCCCAGGCGTCATAGCCTTTACCCACTTTCGGGCGACCGCCTTCGCAGTAAAATTTCTCAGTGAGTGCATCAAAGGCACGGTTGAGCTGTTCGGGGGTCTTGCAAGTGCCTGTCCCTACATGATCTCTGGTCGATACTTTGATTCAGCATCTTCCGGCAATGATCGAGCTCTTCCGCCAAGGCTATTACTCTGGTGGCAGTGTGCGTGGTGCTTTCTCTGAAAGGGGCGGCAAATTCTATATGTCGGATCCCTTCCAGTCTGCCATCAATTTACTCTCTTTGGAACAGTGTGTGGATCGAATTGTCTCGAGCTGCTTGTCCTTGTGCGCGTTTTGAAAAATCGAAATCTGGTTCTAAATTATGACGAAACTGGAAAATCAAATCGTCAACGTCAATATGTTGGAGAACTTCGTCTTCATCTATTGAGAAATGTTCAGTAAGAGTGCTATCGATATCGGAAATTAGATCGGTGGTTTTGTCAGAAATGGCATCTTCAATACTCTGTTTGTCTATTTCATCTTCTCCGGGCTCATAACAGATTAAGTGATCATTGAGATCTAGATCGTTGCTGAACTCTTTAATCAAGTCTTTGAGGTGCTCAGTAATGCTATTCTCAATAAAATTAGCATACTCACAAAGGTGCGGATATTCATCGTGAAGTATGGAAAATATATTTTCGGCAGTTGTGCGCTTTACCGTATTCATGTCTAAGAAGTCGTCTAGAATGGCATAATCCTCCTCGGTAAACCTTTCCGAATGAGATACCATTAAGTCTAGAAGCTGGTCATAAAACCCTATCTGGGCGTCGGAGTGAATGATCCGCCGTATTAGTTCTACCGAACGTTCTTCATTCTCCTCAGATGCCGGGGCATTACATAGTAGAATAATGAGGTAATTGTCAGATTTCTCGCGGTCGAACGCGTCACCAATTAATTCGTTAAAGATTTTCTTAGAGCCGATTGCAGAATTCTCAGATGTAAGTGCGTCTAAATTATCGAGAGACGAAACGGTATCCAATGCCTTGAATACATCTAACAGGTGGTTAACGTTTCCCTTATACTGCTCCACGACATAGTCGGTTATAGAGGGGTTAAACAGGGTGAACCATGAACGCTCTCCGCTCCTGTTTCTATTCAAAAATGAGCCAGTTGCAATTTCACAGATGGAGTGAAATTGCCGATCAATGTTATCCGTTTGTTTCGGCGGACGCAGCGAATTGAGAATGGTGTAGGACTTGCGTATGTCTTCTTCGTCTATTTTTCCACCATTGAACACGACGAGTAGCACCAGACTCCTCAGGTAGTCATCAGATTGTATCCTAAACGGATGATCCCAAACATCCTTGGGGTTCTTTAGGGTCTTCGTTACATGTCCCCAGTATTCTTCCGGAGCACCATCAAATCTTGCATAGTCGGTTATAAACTCGATCAGTCTCGGATTGAAGTTCTGATGGTTGATTACCTCCATGTAGCGTTGGTTCTCAAAATACTTCTCGGTATATCTCTCATCGAATTCTGAAAACCAAATATGATTGTAGAGAATCCTCGCTTTGTCCCATTGCGTGAGGCCTTCGATCTCCAAGACATATTTATTTCGAGCACTTTTTGAATTAGATAGGTGGCTACTCAATTCAAACCCCTGTTTAAGTATATGGGTTCTGCTTGTGAGTATGAATAAACCGTTATTTGTGCTCTTTATCCGATCCATAAAATGGACTATTGAAGAGTCCTTGTTATTAGTGATCGCATTGAGGTAATTGCTTCCTAAGAAATCGTCGGCAAGGAACACTTTTTTTCCTTCTGACTCTGTTATACTTTCTGCTTCAGCAATATCATCAGACATTAGGAAGAATTGGTATCCTTCACCTACAAGCCTAAGGCAAAGATTGTTGGCTAAAGTAGTTTTACCAATTCCAGCCTCTCCAGCGATGATGAGGATTCTATTCTTTTTGAGTAAATCTGCTGATTCTACCAAGGCCTTTGTTTCTACATACTTCGAAGCTTTTGCGTGAATGTCTCTCAAGGCGAATGAACTTCGGCTGTGGATGGCATAGTTCAAAAACGTCTCCAGCTGGCAAGAACTACTGATCCATAAATTAAAGTGCTGCCTTTCGATGTCTGAGAATTCTCCCAGTAAGTCATTGAGCTCTGACTGTCCGTATATGTCGGAAGTTGAGGTGATTTGACCCTCCAAAGCGTCAACGATTTTATCCTTGTCAGCTGGGCTTAGCGGAACGGAGGTTGCAAGTATGTATCTCTCTGGAGCTAGAGCCTTGATCTTTGGTAGCTCGTCATTTTTTAACTTCGAAACTAATCCACCAAGACCTGTCTTTAGGTAGTGCTTGCTTTGGATTATAACGGAACCTCCGCTAGCAGAGTTAAATCTTCCGTCAATCCCACCGTCTTTTCCTTCTTTGAAGCGTTCGATGTGGATGCCAAGGCTCTTGGAGAGGAGTTGGACAACGAGTCTTTCAAACTCGTCTCCAGTAATCTGTGAAAAATCACAAGCCATCGATTTTAAGAATAAGAAAAAATTTCTTTAAATGTGCATTCGGTTCGCAAAGCCGAGTGTGCATTTTGGGGAGGTAAATGAAGGCATTCTCAAATTCTGTTGTTGTTGTCTCCGCCACCTAAAACAAGGCCAACTGATCGTCTTCTTCCTTGGTGTCGCTGCCGGACTTTTCCTTTTTCATGCGCTTGCGCAGGAGGTTGTGGGAGGAGTCGTCGGCTTCGAGGCGTTCCAGAATGGTTTTGGCGCGGTCGATGACTGTCGTCGGCAGGCCGGCGAGTCTGGCGACTTGAATCCCATACGAACGGTCGGCGGCGCCTTTGATTACTTGGCGCACGAAGACGATGTCGTCGTTCCATTCCTTGACTGCGACGGAATAGTTCTCCACTCGAGCGAGGGTCTTGGCCAGCTGGGTGAGCTCGTGGTAGTGGGTGGCGAAAAGGGTGCGGGCGCCGGTCTTTTCGGGGTGGAGGTGCTCGATTACCGCCCAAGCGATGGAGAGGCCGTCGTAGGTGCTGGTGCCGCGGCCGATCTCGTCGAGGATGACGAGGCTGCGGGGCGTAGCGTTGTTGAGGATGTTGGCGGTCTCGTTCATCTCGACCATGAAGGTGGAGTTGCCGCGGGCGAGTTCGTCGCTGGCGCCGACGCGGGAGAAGATGCGGTCGACCACGCCGAGCTCGCAACTGCGGGCGGGCACCCAGGCGCCGGACTGGGCCATCAGCACGATGAGGGCGACTTGGCGGATGTAGGTCGACTTACCCGCCATGTTGGGGCCGGTGATGAGGGCGATCTGTGGTGCGTCTTCGGAGCTGGCAGAGCTGGAGAGGCGGCAGTCGTTGGGTACGAAGGCATGGGTGCCGGCGAGACCGAGGCGCTGTTCGCGCATCATTTGCTCGACGACGGGGTGCCGACCTTGATCGATGAGTAGTTTGTCCGACTGGTCGAGCTTTGGTTTGCAGTAATCCCACTCGCGGGCGAGGGTGCTCCAGCCGATAAAGACGTCGATCTCCGCCATCGCGGCTGCGGTTTCTTTGAGTGCGTCGGCGTGCTCGAGAATGGCTTCGATCAGGCCGTTGAAGAGTGCTTCCTCGCGGGCGATGGCCTTTTCTGCGGCGTGTAAGATTTCACGTTCGCGCTCCTTGAGCACGTCGGTGGTGTAGCGCTCGGCGTTTTTCATCGTCTGCTTGCGCACGTAGTCTTCGGGCACGAGGGCGATGTTACTCTTGGTCACTTCGATGAAATAGCCAAAGGCACCGTTGTAGCGAATGCGCAGGTTTTTGATACCTGTGCGTGCTTGCTCGGCTTGCTCGAATTCGGCCAGCCACTTCTGGCTGTCGCGGGTGAGGCTGCGAGTGTGATCGAGCGATTCATCATAGCCGTCACGGATGGTGCCGCCGTCGGCGATGTTGCTGGGTAATTCTTCCGCTAAGCCGCGCTCGAGGGTGGCTGAGAGGCTGCCGAAGTCGTTAATACGCTCAGCGATGGCCGCTACGGGCGTGTCAGGGAATTCCAACAAGGTGGTCGCGATTGCGGGCAGGGCCGCCAGGGTGTCGCGCACGCCGCCGAGCTCGCGCGGGTTGCGCATGCGGTTTTGCAGGCGGCTCAAGATGCGCTCAATGTCGCGCACGCCTTTGAGTAGATTTTGTAATTCAGTTGCAAGTCCCGGTGCGGTGACAAATTCGCCAACGCAATTTTGTCGACGGGTGATTTCTGTCAGATCCAGTTCTGGCGCGCACAGCCAGCGCTCTAATAGGCGCGCTCCGGGGGCGGTCACACAGCCATCCATCGCCGCCAGTAGTGAGCCGTGGCGAGTGCTGGCGGCTGATTTGAAAATTTCTAAATTACGTAGGGTCGCAGGATCGAGGAGCAGCGTGCGTTCGCTACTGTATTCTTGTAACTTACGCAGATTCTCCGGTTTCGCGCAGAGTGTTTCGGTGGCGTAGTGAATCAAGGCTCCGGCTGCGCCGAGAGCGGGGTGATCTTGGCCAATGCCAAAGCCTTCCAGGTTCATGACTCCCAGCGCTTCCATCACCGACTGAGCGCCCGCTGCTTCGTCAAAGTGGTAGTCGGGAATCGGGCTGATCGCACGGCCATCACCGATATGAGTGTAGAGCTCGCGAAAGCGTTGATCGGTATGTGGCAGCGTCCAGCTTTCGGCGGCGTTTTCGGGGACAATGATCTCGCGGGGATCTAAGCTCTCGAATGCGGCAAAGAGATTTTCCGGCTTCACCTCGGAGGCGAGGAAAAATTCCCCAGTTGTCAGGTCTAGCCAAGAGGCGTTGAGCGCTTTCTTGCCCAGCGAGAGCGCCAGCAGAAAGTGATTGCGTTGCGCATCGATCTGAGTGTCGGCCAGACGCGTGCCCGGAGTGATAATACGCGTCAGCTCGCGCTTGACCAGCTTACCTGGTTGCGGGGTTTCCACCTGGTCGCAGATGGCGATTTTGATCCCCTGGTCCAGTAGCTTTTGAATGTAGCCGTCCGCCGCGTGAAACGGGATGCCCGCCATCGGCATGCCATGGCGATGGGTCAGGGTGATGCCGAGCAATTTTGCGCCCCATTCAGCATCTTGCTTAAAGATCTCGTAGAAATCTCCCAGACGGAACATGAGGAGAGTATCATCAGCTAGCTTGGCACGCATTTCGTGCCACTGCTGCATCATTGGGGTGAGTTTCTTTGGTTGTTCGGAAGCCATGAGAGGGGCGATACAAGAGATTCAGTCATGCAGATCAATACAGATCCCAATTTTTCCATGACAAGATCGAGCCATAGCCACATCGGCTATAAATAGCCCGGCCCACGCAGCCCTTTGAGCACCACCAGTGGCTCGCTTGCTTGTGATTGGATCTGACGCGGCTTGGAGCGGTGCCTTTGTCGAGTCGAATGCTGCCATTTTTCCAAATGAGAATTGATAAACTCGCGTGAGCCCAAAACCGCGCCCTCAGAAAAGTATCGTATGCGGCATCTGAGTAGTATGTGAGGTGGGAGCTTACCCGCTTCCTCTTCCAGCACATGAATCGCCTGCGCGCGGTTAAACTGTGAGGCCCCCGCCTTAGGTGCGCCGCCTTTGCCGAATAGCATACAGCGGTAAGATTGTAATGCATCTGTATCTGAGCATTCGTAAAGGCCCGCAGTTATAAATTTAAGCGCAGCCACCGCCTTCTTTTGACCACTCACCGCTTCCGCATAACCACAAAAACGGTAATCCTTCGGGTCACTGACTAAGCCCGCTCGCACCGGGTTCAAATCGATATAGGCAGCCATCGTTTGCAAGGCATTCCCCTTGCCTTCGACCAAGACACTTTTGAAGCGATCCGACCACAAGGGGCCGAAGCGCTGATGCGTCTTATTAAACCAAGTCGAAAAGCGTTGTTTCAGAGTTTTCATAAACGCCGAGATGTCCCCCATACGTGCCAGTAACTGAGCGCGGATCGTAGCTGCATCTGGGCCATTCGATTTCAGTTCCTGTGCGATCCGTTCAGCCGAGGCCGCTTGATAGACAGTTGGTTTAGGGTAGAGCATTCGATAGCGGCGGATCAGCTCCGTGTCGCTGACTGAGCTCGCCTCAGGCACACGCACCAGCACATGGAAGTGGTTGTTCATCATGCAGTAAGTCAGCACTTCGACTCCCGAGAAATCCGCCACACGATGCAGCATCTTGCGAAACATTTCCATTTCACGCTCCTTAAACAGCGCCGCCCCATTCACCGTCCGTGACATGCAGTGGTAGATACCATCTGAAGCCGAGAGAATCCGTTTCGTTCGCATATCTTACTATCTAGTAGCCGAATGCCACTTAGCAAGCTTCAATATAAGGGACAGGTCAATATCATGTGATCGAACGATGTCCAAGTTGTCTGCGATCCGAGTGGTGATGCAATGGGTTTGGTAATGCGTAGATATAGGTGACTGAGGTCGATTTTGCGGAACTGACTTTGAC
>NZ_JARXHW010000048.1:0-31880 GCF_031127805.1 Thalassobacterium maritimum
AAAAATGGCCTCCCGTAGGGGATTCGAACCCCTGTTGCCTGGATGAAAACCAGGTGTCCTAGACCGGGCTAGACGAACGGGAGGGAGGAGAAGTCACGGAAGCTAGGTTTCGATCTGTTCTCTGCAAGCCTTTTTTCAATAAAAAGCGATTTTTATGATTTTGCCTTTAAAATCCGTTTGCGCGCGAGGCTTTCGGCACTCATCTAATCTCTATGGCTATTACTGATTTACCGTTTCCTATGCCCGAGAATGCTCTGCTAAAGGTGGAGGGCTTGCCCTATCCTTTGGTGGCTGCTGGTAAAGTGCGTGAAGTTTTCGACATGGGGGACGCACTCTTAATGGTGGCGACGGACCGGGTGTCGGCCTTCGACGTTGTCATGAATGAGGGCTTGGCGGGCAAGGGGATCTTGCTGACGCAAATTAGCCTTTACTGGTTTGAGCAGGCGGGCGCCGTCACGCAGCACCATTTGGTGGACGATCATGCTGCTCGCATCGCCGAATTGGGAAAGACCTATCCGGAGCTGCAATATCGTAGCATGATTGTTAAGAAGCTGACGCCTTTGCCGATCGAAGCGGTGGTGCGCGGATATTTATCGGGCTCGGGCTGGAAGGCGTATAAGGAGTCCGGGCAGCTGTTTGAATATACTTTGCCGGGTGATTTGCAGGAGAGTAGCCCCCTGCCGCAGCCGGTGTTTACTCCGACGACTAAGGTGGCGAGTGGACATGATATGCCGATCGATTGTGTGGATGCGGCCAAGCTGATCGGAGAGGAGCTTTTTCAGCGCGTGCATGACTTGAGCATAGAGCTCTATAATATGGGAGTGGAGCGTGCTGAAGCGGCGGATATTATTTTGGCAGATACGAAGTTTGAGTTCGGGACGGACGCGCAGGGAGAGCTTTACTTGATCGACGAAATTTTGACCCCTGATTCGTCGCGTTATTGGCCGAGGGAGAGTTTTGCACCGGGTGGGCCGCAGCCTTCCTATGATAAACAGTTTGTGCGCGATTATTTAGAGTCGCTGGAATGGGATAAGACTCCTCCACCGCCGGCTTTGCCAGCCGAAGTGCTTGCGGGGACCTTAGATCGCTATATTGAGGCGTATACTAAGATATGCCTATTTGGTTAATTGAGTTATTTGGCGCACGGGATTTAAATGTGGCCTTTTTAGGCATCACATTAATGACCGCACCATGTTGGCTGGCTATGATCTTTTTTCCGAATGCTCGTTACCTGCAGCAACTGGCGCAGCCCTGGATTGTGGTACCTGTATATAGTTGGGTGCTGGTGCTCTTGTTATGGAAATCCTATCAAGCGGCTCTGTTGCCAGAGCCTGTGACGGCGGCAAGTTACGATGCTGCACGCAGCTTTGCGCAGCATCCGATTGCGTTTCTGGTGCTCTTTTGTAATCTGCAGATTATTAATTTGTTTATGGGGCTCATGATTTATCAAAAAGCAATGCGTGGTGGTTTTCGTGCGCCAGTGGAGTTGACGCTATGCTGGTTCTTGGGCGCGCTGGCGTTGATACCCTTCGGCATGCGGTTAATGATTCGGAGGCAAGTCGCGCTATGACGGATCTGGAACTTGGTATGACGGATATGGCGACTCGCTCGCGCAGTGGACCTGTATGGAAATGGGCCGCCTTGCTGGGCTTTGGCATCATACTCTATGTGGTATGGCGTAATTATCTTTTCATTGAAGAGGGCATGTTAGGGCCGAATTTTACCATTATCCATCAGGCCTATGATTTTAATTTGTTTGAGCTGCCTGTGATCTTATTGGTGGTGGCTGGTCTGAGCATGGGCCTGGCGGTCACTTGGGTGAGTGTGCGGCGCGCTTTGATTTGGGTGGGGGCGCTATATGCTTTCCTGGCATTGGATCTCTTCGGTTTGCGTTACTACGTTACTTATGTAGAGCCAGAGCGCTTGGTGGTGCGGCAGGTGCGATTGGAAACTCCGAAATTAGATCAAACTGTGCGTATTCTGCACATTGCAGACATTCAAGCTGGCTCGATCGGGGAGTATCAGAAGGTCATTTTTGACCGCATTGAGTCTTTGCAGCCGGATTTAATAATTAACACGGGGGACTTTTTGCAAGTGGTGCCGCCTGCAACCTTCGAGAGCGAGTGGCCGAAGTTACATGCTTTAATTAAACGAGTGAATCCACGCTTGGGCACTTATGGGGTGTTTGGCGATACTGAGCGTGAGCTGTATCGCTATCAGCCGGAGGCCTTGAAGCCCTTGGTTATGCTTTCTTCACGTGAGCAGCGAATTGGGGTCGGCTCGGGGGTAATTAATTTGCATGGTTTGAGCCTGTATCAGTCTAAGTCGGGCGAGTGGGCGATGCGCTCGGTGGAGCAATGGCTCGAAAAGTCGGACCCTAATGATTTTCGGATATTGTTTGGGCACGCGCCTGACTATGCGCTCTCGGTGGCTGAAGCACCGATTGACTTGTGCCTGGCAGGGCATACGCATGGGGGACAAGTGAAGTTGCCCTTTTATGGGCCCCTGGTGATCGATAGCGAAGTGCCCAAGGAGTGGGCGCAAGGCTTCCGCCGAGTGGGCATTCCTTATTTAAATGTCTCTGCGGGGGCAGGTTCGAACCGTCGACATAGTCTGCCGCCGATACGCTTTAATTGCCCCACCGAAATGACGCTCATCGAATTGGTGCCGATGCGTTCAATCCGTTAAGACTCGTTGGCCCTAAAGGCTCCAGAGGTAGCTTTGTTTTTCTCCGAGTTGCTGGCCGTTGGCATCTTTCAGGCTGAACTTCCAGGCGGCTGGCACGCCACTATCTTCGGGCCAATCTTCACCTGTCAGGCCGACAAAGATCTCTTTGGTGCTGGGGCGTTTGTTAGGCAATGTGAATTCGTGGCTTTGTTTTTCAACCGACTTCTTGGTGTAGAACTCGCCCACAACGACGGTGCCTGCAGGCAGGCGGCGCACATCAGTGTCCAGAATTAAGGTAAAATAGTAACCCGCACGCTCTTGGGGCTGTGTGCGCAGAACCACACGATCCCCGAGGTTTTCTTTGCCCGACATATATTCGCTGATACGCTTAAACGACTCCGTTTCTATGTAGCGGGGCTTGATCTCCTCGATGTTGACAGAGGTGATTGGCTGGCGGGGCGTGGAGGCACAGCCTGCGAAGAGGCTGCAAAGAAGAGCGGTAATGAGAAAGCGCATGTCTTCAGATTCGCGAGCAGGTCTGGCTTGTCAAGCCAGCGCCGTCAGACTCGAGGAGATCGGATGTCTGCCTGGATTGAGGCAGACATCCATCGATTGCGATGCCTCGTCATTAGGCAGTTTAGATGTTCAACGGAGTCCAGGCTGCATTGTTCTGAGAGCTCTGGACGACTGCCTCGACGAAGGCCATGCCGCGAACACCGTCTTGGATGCTAGGATATTCTTTGGCGTAGGCTGGAGCCTCAGCACCAGAGAGTTCTGCGGCGATGTCGGCGGCGAAGTTGCGATAAATATTGGCGAATGCTTCGAGGTAACCTTCCGGATGGCCCGCTGGGGTGCGGCTGTGAGCGGTGGCGCTTTGGCCCAAATAGCCACCACCGGTGCGATAGATTTGGGTGGGCGCATCCAGGTGTTTGACTAGTAGCGTGTTCGGCTCCATTTGATGCCATTCCAGACCGCCCGTTTCACCGTAGATGCGGATGTTGAGCGCGTTTTCCTCGCCGGCTGAAATCTGTGAGGCGTGCAGGATGCCCTTGGCGCCCCCTTCGAAGCGGAGTAAGATGTTGCCGTCGTCGTCCAATAGGCGTCCATCGACAAAGGCGGTGAGGTCGGCGGCGAGTTCTTTAATTTGTAGGCCGGTAATGAACTCGGCCAGATTCTCGGCGTGGGTGCCGATGTCACCGATACAGCCTGCGGCGCCCGAGCGTTTGGGGTCGGTGCGCCATGCGGCTTGCTTTTGACCGTCTTGCTCGATCGGAGTGGCCAGCCAGCCTTGCGGGTATTCGACTACCACCTTACGCAATTTTCCGAGTTGTCCGCTCTGGACCATTTCGCGGGCCTGTTGGACCATGGGGTAGCCTGTATAATTGTGGGTGAGCCCATACTTGAGGCCTGTTTGGGCAACGATTTGGGCCAGTTCCTTGGCTTCCGCCAAGTTGAGTGTGGCTGGCTTGTCGGAGAGCACATGGAAGCCGGCTTCCAAGGCCGCTTTGGCCACGGGGAAGTGCACGTGGTTGGGAGTCACGATGGCGACGAAGTCCATGCGCTCGCCTTCGGGCAGTTGTGCCTCGGCGCTCATCATTGTTTCGAAGTCGCTGTAGCAACGCGCCTCTGGCAGGAACAGTTCTTTGCCCGAGGCGAGTGCGCGTTCGGCGTCGGAGCTGAAGGCGCCGCAGACGAGTTCGATTTGACCATCAATGCCAGCGGCGATGCGGTGGATGGCGCCAATGAAGGCACCTTGGCCGCCACCGACCATGCCCATGCGGATTTTACGATTTAATTTCATGATGCGGGATACGAAATGAGAGATGCGGGATGCTAGATGAACTAAAAACTAGTTAACTGCTCACTGGTTAACCGAAAACTGCTGAACTGAGCCCCTGGGCTCACTGATTCTTTTTGTCAAAGGCGGCGTCGAAGGCGATGGCATTGGGCTTGAAGTCGAGCTTCTTGACGAAGGCCGCGGCTTCGGTGCCGCCATGGATGCGATCCATGCGGCCGTCTTCCCATTCTACCGAGAGCGGGCCGGCGTAGCCGATGTCGTTGAGCGCAACGATGATCTCTTCAAACTGAATGTCACCGTGACCGAGTGAGCGGAAGTCCCAGTGGCGACGTGCATCGGTGAAATCGGTGTGGCCACCGAAGACGCCAACTGTGCCATCACCGTGGCCCCACCAGGCGTCCTTCATGTGCGCGTGGTAGATGCGGTCGGCAAATTGACGAATGAATTTTACGTAATCCACGCCCTGATAGCCGAGGTGGCTGGGGTCGTAGTTGAAACCAAAGCGCTGGTGCCCATTGACCGCGGCCAGCGCGCGTTCGGAGGAGGCGATGTCAAAGGCGATTTCGGTGGGGTGCACTTCGAGTGCGAAATTGACGTCGACCTCTTCGAAAACGTCCAGGATCGGAATCCAGCGCTCGGCGAAGTCTTGGTATCCTTTTTCTAAATACGCCTGCGAGGTGGGTGGGAAGGCATACAGCGCGTGCCAGATGGAGGAGCCCGTGAAGCCATTCACGACCGGGGCGATCACGGATTCGTCCGGGCGAGCGTCAAAGAACTTACGCGCAGCGCGTGCAGTGGCCTTCATTTCTTCGGCCGCACGTTGGCGCACGCCCTCTGGATCGCCGTCGCCCCAGATCTCTGGCGAGAGAATCGCCTGGTGGCGCTCATCGATACGATCGCAGACCGCTTGGCCCACCAAGTGATTGGAGAGGCCGTAGCAGCTCAGTCCGTTGGCTTGCAACTTGTCCCAAATCGAGGCGATGTAGCCGTCTTCTTTCAATGCACGTGCGACTTCGAAATGGTCGCCCCAGCAGGCGAGTTCCACACCATCGTAGCCCATTTTTTTGACGAGGGGAAGTAGATCATCCAGCGGCAGGTCTGCCCACTGGCCGGTAAAGAGGGTAACTTTTCGACTCATAGGTGGGCATTATAGCTGAAATGCTGGAATTGACAATGCTCTCAGTCATCCATAATTGTGCAGTATTCGTCACGATATGGATTTAACTGCATTTGCCGACCGCAGGCTTTGGGACTTAATAGATCATGTGTCTTTCTGGGTGAAAGACCGTGCGGGCTGCTTTGTGTGGGTGAATCGAAACTTGGCCGAGCAGGCGCAGGCATCGCGCGCGGCTATTTTAGGCACGAAAGACAGTGACTGGTTCTTTAACGAGCTCGCTGATGTTTATATGGAGGATGATGTTACTGTGCTCAAGACGCAGCAAGCGATCATCAATAAGCCAGAGTTGGTGATGAGTGCTGATGGCGAAGTCGTCTGGCATGCGACCAGCAAATTTCCTTATGTAGACGTGAGTGGAGAGGTGGCGGGCACTTATGGTATGAGCCAGCCAATGGTGGCGCTCGGGGATCTGCCTGCGGAATATGCAGATTTATCTTTAATCGTCAGCTATGCGCGTGAGCATTTGACTGCTGGGGTGACGGTAGAGGCCATGGCGCGGAAGGCGAACATGTCGCTTTCGACTCTAGAGCGGACTGTGGCGCGACATCTTAAAATCACGCCCTTGAAATTACTGCAGCGTATGCGGATGCATCGTGCGCGGCATTTGCTGACGACTTCGCATCTCAAAGTTGGCGAGATTGCCTTGGAATGTGGTTACGAGAGCTTTTCGTCGTTTTCGCGTGCCTTTAGACAATCTTATGGATGTGCGCCAGGTAGCTTGCGATCAGTATCTTGATCTCTGCATCCCTTCTTCGTAAAAGCTAGTATGCTTAGTTGCCATCCACCGGCCCGTCATAGAATCTCCGTGGTCTGAGAAAAATACAATTAAGGTATTCTTCATGTCGTTACGTCTTTCTAGTGCCCCTAGCAGCTTTCCGACTTCCCATTTTCCAATTGGCTTACTGTAATGTTTTTGTAGAGACCAGCGCGTTGCCACATGTGACGTAGGCCAATACGTCCTTTCTGTAGGCCCGGGACTTGACTTAAATCCCAGCAATAGAGGCGTTCTTCATTTATATTACTAACATTCATATACATTTCCTCTCCGCGTTTAATGATGGTCATGTGGTGCTCCATGCCGGGCTCAAATAAATCTATTGCGGTATAATCTGGTTCCAGCTCCATGCGGTCGAACTGACCGCCGAATAATGAACGTGGATAACGTCGAGCACGTATGTAAGCGGAGTCTTTTCCAGCGTCGATCTTGTTATTAAACGCTGCATAGCTGATGTGCAATAAGTTCATATGGTCAAAGTAAGTCGCCATATAGGGGGTCTGCCTGAGCCCATTCCACTCTGTGATGTCTTCAGTGTAGGGTTCGGGGCCTGCTCCGCTTGCGTATAGATAGACAATGCAAACGAAGCGATCCACGGTATCCATTCGAGTGAAATCAAAGTCTAGCTTTAGGTCACCCTCGAAGCTTTTATGGGTCCATAAAACTGCGTGTGAGGCGTTGTCTCCTTGGATGGGGCCTGCGGCATACAGCATACCATCAGCTGTGTTCTTGATCGATGCTTTGTGACCGTCGAGAAACCATTCTTTCGTCCAGTCATCTTGTCCTGTGTCGATCATTACTGTACGCCAATTAGCGTTTAGGATTTCATTGTAGGCGGGGCGATATTGTTCGTTGGCTTCCATGGTGAGGCTAAACACTAGTAGTTAATGGGAAAAAGGCATTGGTCTGAGTGGATCAGCTTAGCTGAAATTCTTTGGGGCTTAAGCCTGTGGCTTTGCGTACGGCTCGTGCAAAGTAATTAGGATCTTGGAAACCGGCTGCATGCGCGATTTCTTGAATCTGATTCTTATTTGAGCGTAGCAAATTTAGGCCTCGTTGTACGCGTTGATTGTGCAGGTAGGAAGATGGTTTCATTCCATAAGTTGCTGAGAATTGACGCGTGAGAGTGCTGCGGTGAACTCCTAATTCCTCTGATAGCGTATTTAAGCTCAAGTTTGGATCGGTGAAACGCTGGTCAAGCAGTGCTTTAAACCGTGAAGGTAATGATTCGGGACGGGATGAGTGTGTTTGCTGTGATGCTTTGAGTAGTAAGGAATAGGCAAGTTGAGCGGCACGGCATTCGCCCTCCAAAGTGCAACCTTGAAGGGCATCTGCAATTTCAATGAAAAGAGATTCGGGGCAGGCTCCCATGTCCTGAGTTCCGGGTTTAATGTCAAAGTCTCGTAACCAGTTTAGCGCATGTTTGTGGTCAAAGCTGATCCAACAGTAACACCATTTGTCTGATTTAACTGTGAGCTCATGAATACTGTCAGGCTCATAGCAAAATATAGAGCCAGGTGTTTGTTCATACCAGCGACCTTCTCGAAGAAAACTGCCTGCTCCGGCAACACTCCAGAATAACTGGGTGAAGTTCTTATGGCACGAAACTATAGAGACGCCTTTAAGCAATTCATCTCGACCGACAGAGCGTACTCCGAGTGGAATATTCGGAGCTGCTGGCATTGCGGCGCGATAGCTTATTAGTCGAGAATGGTAGAGCGACATCAGTGCTAGTATTACGACAAATCTCCTGTCTTAGCAAGCGTGGAGGCGTGTTATTCTATAAGCTATGAATCACATTAAACCTAAAGTAGTTGTTATTGGAGCTGGGAGTTTGTTTTTTGGGCAGAAGGCCATTTGGTCAATGAATCAATTGCCTGGACTTATAGGAGGTGAGTTATGCTTGGTGGATACGGAGCCACGTAATTTGGAGCGCATGCTCAAGCTCGGTCAGATGGCGGCTGAGAGTTCTGGCTCTGGGACGCGCATCACGGGGACCACTAATTTTCGTGAAGCTTTGCCAGGGGCAGATTTTGTCGTCCTGAGTTTTTCTGAGCAAAATTCGCATTTTCGTCGTATTGATTGCGAGGTCTCAGCTAAATATGGTGTACGTATGTGCTCGGGGGATACGATTGGGCCAGGTGGAGTCTTTCGCGCAATGCGTGAATTTGGGCAAATTTTGGAGATTACCAAGGAGGTCGAGAGTGTTTGTCCTGATGCTTGGGTGATTAATTACATAAACCCTTCGTCAGTCATGGGGATTGGACTTTTCCGACACTCTAAGGTTAAAAGTTTCGCACTTTGCGACACTCACCACATGCCGAACAAGAAGCTTAGCTACCTAAAAATGCTTGGTTTGGAGGAGTCGGAGTTGGATTCTTGTGATATCCGTATTGCAGGCGTGAATCATTTCACATGGATGTTGCAGGCGACTCATCGCGGGCGTGATATCATTCCTGACCTACGTGATGCCTTTTATCAGCTTTCTTTGTCAGAAAAGGATACGGGCTATGCTAAAGGTCGTTTCAATAGTCATATTACAGCTCAATTGACTGACGTTTTTGGTGCTTTGCCGACCTGTACGGGCCATACGAAAGAGTACCTCCCTTACTATCAAGGCCGGTCCCCGATTCGGGAGTCCATTCCACCGCTGTCAGTATTTGATTGTGATGAACGCGAAGCGCTCACGGAAAAGATGTGGGAAGACATTGACCGCTATTTCACTGGTGAGAAAACAATGGAAGAGTTTTATGCAAGCCATAGCGCGGATCACGCGACGGATATTATCAATACTATGGTGACTGAGGATCAGCGTACGTATTTTATCAATCGTACGAACAATGATTGTGTCGTAGGGCAGGGACGCGCTGTTGGAAATATGCCTGATGATGCCTTTTTAGAGCTCGAGTGTGTCTTGGACCGCAATGGACCGCGCCCACTTCATGTAGGTGATTTTCCTTATGGGTTGCGCTCACTGCAGATGCAAATTTTAGATGTTCATGAACTGACGATTGAAGCAATTATGCTGCGTGATCGTGGTTTATTGATCCGTGCGCTTGCGCTTGACCCGTTGGTTCAATCTATTGCGACTGCAAAGCAAATCGTTGACGAACTGTTGATCGCGCAGGCAGATGTCTTGGGCGACTGGTCGACGCCTGTTGTCACTGCTAAGGATTCAAACGTAGGCTTGGTATCTGGATCAGCACCTCAATTGTATTAACTGTGATGCAATAGTCATCTCTATTAAAACAGTATCACTATATGGATTCACAAATGATTGATAGTCGGCGGGCACCTTTTGGGTGGCCTACGCTTAAACTCATTCCCGGGGAGGACTGTGATTTACAACTGGACTCTAGGGCTGCAGACTTTTCGCGTGGCGGATGGTTGCGGATCACTACTTCGATTGATGATCGAGAGGAAAAAATACTGCAGGTTATTTCCATGAAGGATGGGAGCGTGCTGGGTGAGATCGATTTGAAATTTGCTCATTCTTTGGAACCCTACCAGTTTCGAATGGAGGCGGAAGCATTTGAAGCAGCTAGTCGTCATGGCCTGCGCCTTCGCTTAAGTCAGGCTAGTGGGCCGCTCTGGATCTTGGCGGAGGGCTTACCCGAGGGAGCCGCTTCTCTTGAGCCACACTTGCTAGGCGACTTAGGTCGGGATAAAATTTCGGCATTCTATCAGCAGCTAAGTTCAATTGCGACTGCTCAGCCTTTTGGTTGGATGGAGGGCTGTGTGCTCGATGCGCAGCACGATTGTCTCGAGTCGAGTGGTTATCCCTCATGGCGTGATGCCCTGAGCAATCATTTTGCGCTCTATATTAACAGCACTGGAGAGCTGTCTTATGAGGGCCCACGTGGAACTTCCGAAGATGGGCGGATTTATGGCATTGAGGGGGCCTTGCCGTTTGCGATTCTTGCTAAACTCCATCCGGATCATCAATTAGTAGAGGATGCACTTCAGTTCTATTTAGATCTTTTATACACTGATGGTCGTTTTCGAAATCCTGAATTGATCAGTGCCGAGGGAAGTTATACCATTGCCTATCCGCTGGCAGTCATTGCTCAGCAGCGAGGATCTGAAGATCTTGCTCATTTAGCTGCGAATGTTTTGCGGGTGCGACGTCATAGTCTCTGGCGTCCAGAGGGCCTCTGGCTTCGGCATCATCCTGATAATAGGCGGACCTTTCGCTCATGGGCACGTGGGGTTGCTTGGTATCTAGAGGGGCTCGTTCGTACGATTGAGCACGTTGATAACTTGATCGATACTGCCGATCTGAAGGCAGATTTGATTGAAGTGGCAACTTGGGCAATGAGTCAACAACGTGCTAGCGGTCTTTGGGGCTGCTTTATTGACTTGGAGCGCACGGATATAGATACCTCTGGGAGTGCCGGCATCGCAGCTATGTTCGCTCGCGGGGCAAATTTAGGAATGTTAGGAGGTTCTTTTGACCGCTCTGCGCGCTCGTGTTGGCATGGGTTAACGCAGTTTTTGACTCCAGATGGATTCTTGGATGGGGCTGCGCAAAGCAATCGAGGTGGCTTGCCTTTGCAGGAAGGAACTTATCGAGTGCTTTCTTCTATGGGGATGGGATTAATGGGGCAGTTGGGGGCCGCGATTGGCTGTGTGCGTTAGTCATTAGCCCTTTTTGCTTGTTTATCGAGAGACTGCTGAACCCCGTGTTTGCTGGATCGTTGGCGAAGATTTGCGATGCGCATTGCACTGATACGTATAGGTTCCTGTCTAAGAAGTTGTTTCGAGTCATGGGCTGCCTGCCCATAGTTGGGTCGCTGTAGGGGGAGATGCTAATTTGACAATGACTTAAGTTTTTTCCGGATTATTTGGTATTAGTGCTAGCAATCATTTGCATTAGACATTTGGTGCATAAGGGTTTTAGGCTGGAAGCCTATTTGAGCGGAGTATAATTTTACGTAATGGCAGAGAAGAACTTATATATTGTTGGAATTGGCGCATCTGCCGGGGGCTTGGATGCCATTCAAAAATTATTCGATCATTTCTCTGATGATACGGATCTAGCATTCGTGGTGGTGCAGCATCTATCGCCGGATTTTAAGAGTCTGATGCCGGAGCTGTTGGCAAAGCATACTAATATGCAGATTTTTACCGCGGAGGATAAGCAGGAAATCCTGCCGAACTGCATTTATTTAAACCAGCGAAATAAGAATCTGCACGTTAAGGGGAACCGTCTCTACTTACTCGATAAAGGACCGAAGCATAATCTGAACCTGCCGATTGATATCTTTTTTCACACATTGGGCGAAGAACATAAGGAACGTTCCATTGGTGTGATCTTGTCCGGGACCGGTTCAGACGGTTCGCGTGGCATCAAAACCATTAAGGAGGCGGGGGGCACTGTGATCGTGCAAGATCCCAGGTCGGCTCAGTTTGATGGCATGCCGAACTCCGCGATTTCTACCAATTCGGTGGATTTTGTGATGACGCCGGGCGACATCGCCGAAATTCTGAAAAAATTCCCCGGTGAGCGCATCCGCCTCAATGCGGGGCATGAGGATCAGGGGAATAAATCCAATGATATCGTCTACCTACAGATCTTGGAGGAGATTCATAAGGAGAGCGGTATCGACTTTCGCCAATACAAGAGTAACACTTTGCTGCGGCGGCTAGAGAAGCGGATGAATGCTCATAACAGCGTGAATCTCTATGAATATCTGAGTTTCATGAGGTCTCACCGAAAAGAGGTGGACATTTTGAAGCAGGATTTCCTTATCGGAGTCACTCGCTTCTTTCGAGATACAGAGGCTTTTAAGTTGATAAAGCAGAAGGTGATCCCAGATCTTGTTTCGTCGCGGCCGGCGGAGGGAAGTCCGATTCGCATCTGGGTGGCCGGGTGCTCGACTGGCGAAGAGGTCTATTCGCTCGCCATGCTTTTTGATGATTACATTCGTAAGAATCGTCTGAATACCGAGTATAAAATATTTGCGACCGATATTGACGGAAATGCCTTAATTCGGGCGAGCGAGGGGAGTTACCACGTCAATATATCAAATGAAATTTCGAAGGAGTATTTGGAGGAGTATTTCGTCAAGCAAGGAGATCGCCTGCAAATCATTAAACGGATTCGCGATCGCATTGTTTTTTCAAAACACAATCTTAGCCAGGATCCTCCTTTTATTTCGATCGACCTGATTAGTTGTCGGAATCTTTTGATCTATCTTAATAATGATCTTCAGGACAAGGTCTTTCAGGATTTCCAATTCTCTCTTAATTATAATGGATATTTATTTTTGGGGAGCAGTGAGTCTTTAGGCGAGCAGTCCAAGTTCTTTGAAGAGGTGGATTCGAAGAATAAGATCTTTCGCTCAATCGTGGAAACCAAGCAGGTGCCGAGTCGATTGCGGGATGATGTCTTTCCGAACTCGGTTACGCGTGAGTTAGGGCTACGGGAATCCGCCGATCCTCAATATCGTTACCGGGATAATCCTGATACAGGCTTTTATAAATATCTTAGTAAGCGTTTTAGCCCATCCTCTGTATTCATTGATAAAGAGTATAATATACTATTCATCAAAGGGGACGCGGGTGAGCTGTTGCAGCACCGGGAGGGGGCTTTCAAGAATAACCTGTTGGAGATGCTCAGTCCCGAATTGGGGACGATCATAAGAAGTAGCATCCGCAAGGTGATTAAGACGGGGGTCGACGTCCGTATCAATAAGGTGACGACGAAGAAGCACAGCCGCCCGGTTTCTTTGGATCTGACCATCAGTAAGGTGAAAGTTCAGGGGCAGATTGCCGAAATCTATTTGATACATTTCAGTGATGAAACTGTCCCGGTCAACGATGTCAGTGTGATTGATAATGTCCCGCTGGATGAAGTGTCACAGCAACGTATCGATGATTTGGAGACCGAGCTCAGCACGACGAAGGTCGAGTTGCAGAATGTAGTCGAAGAGCTTGAAACGAGTAACGAAGAGCTACAGTCCTCGAACGAGGAATTGATGGCTTCAAATGAAGAATTGCAGAGCACTAACGAAGAACTTCAGTCGGTTAATGAAGAGCTTTACACGGTTAACTCCGAGTTGCAGGAGAAGAACCAGGAGCTGCATGACATTAATAACGACATGAACAATCTATTCGAGAGTACTGAGATCGGAACTCTCTTCTTGGATCGTGAGCTCAAGATTCGGAAATATACTAAGCCTTTGACGCATCACTTCTCTTTGACGGAGAAAGATATTAGCCGCTCGATCCACGGTTTTTCCAGTTCGTTTGGTGAGCAGGTGAAAAATGCGATACTCGCGCGTTCGGTCGAGGCATTGGATGAGTTGAAAAGCTCCGAAATGGAAGTCGTTGATTCCTCGGATCGGCATTTCTTATGTCGTATCAGCCCTTTCATTACCATTGATAAAATGATCGATGGAGTCGTGATTACTTTCATTGATATCACCGAGCTGAAATCAAAGGAAAAGGCACTTTCTGAAAGTCATGAGGAGCTGGCACTCGCTCAAGAAATTGCCCAGCTGGGCAGCTGGAGCTTTAACCTCGAGAATGGTGTGATTCTGTGGACGGATGAATTGTTTAAAATGTTCGGGCTCGAGCCCGACAGCACGCCGCCGTCTTATGAAGCGCAAGAGGGCTTTTTCAGTAAGGATTCCTGGCTGCGTTTGACCCAGGCGATTGAGCACACACGCGCCACCGGAGAGCCCTATGAAATTGAGCTTGATCTGACCACGGCGAGCGGTGAGGAAGTTTGGATTTGGGCTCGGGGGGCAGTCGAATACGACGCAAACAAGCGAGCGATTTCTTTGCGAGGTGTCGCGCAGAATATCACTGAGAGAGTGAAACTTCGGGATGAACTGGTTGCGCAAAAGCAGTTCCTGGATCGGGTGAATGAACTATCGCCAGTCGGTATTTTTGTGTCCAATTATAAGGAAGATCGCTATCAGTATTTCAACGATCAGTTTTCCAAGATTCTAGGGTTTACGCCTGAAGAGGTGGAACGCCTTGGGCGTCGACAATTACTCATGTGTGTCCACCCGGACGACCATGAGGCCTATCAGGCGCATTTGGATGAAGTCATTAAGGGCGGACAGCAGTCTCAATACGATTTTAAGTATCAGAGGCAAGACGGGGTGACTATTTGGTGTCGCTCTGTGAAGTGCGTCTTTGAAAGAGACAGGGCTGGCAATGTTCTCAGTTATATCGGTGTTATCGCAGACATCACCGATGAGAAAGCTGCGGAAGGTAAGCTCAAGGAGGCCATCAAGGCGGCTGATACGGCCGCGATCTATAAGGATCAATTCCTAGCGAATATGAGCCATGAAATTCGGACGCCGCTCAATGGGATCGTCGGTTTTTCAGAAATATTGCGCGATGATTCCTTGGAACAGGAAATGAGGCATGAATATCTCGACATCATTCAGAGCTGCTCAGGACAATTGCTTCGTCTTATCGATGATATCATCAACCTCTCGCAGATAGAAGCCGGTGAATTGAAATTGGAGGTCAAAGAGTGCAAGCTCTCCAATGTAATCGAGTCTCTAAAAACCACTTTTGATAATCTTAAGCGGAGAAAAGATAAGGCGCATATCGAGTTCAAGGAAACGGTTCCTCCAGAGGCCAAAGATATCATTATAGAGACGGATGGACATCGCTTGCAGCAGGTGTTGATCAATCTTCTGAGTAATGCCTTGAAGTTTTCAGATGAGGGCGTGATCGAGTTTGGATATCGGCAGCTGGGAGATAGCATCGAATTTTTTGTCCAAGATCAGGGAATTGGAATTTCTGAGGATCGAATGGAGGTCATCTTTGAGCGCTTCGAGCACTTGGAAGATATGGTTAAGAATTACGAAGGCACCGGTCTTGGGTTGTCTTTATCTCTGGGGATTGTGCAGCTATTGGGAGGGAGCATGCATGTCGAATCGAAACTTGGCGAGGGATCGACCTTTAGTTTTCGCATTCCTTACGAATCCGCACATGTCGTGACTCCCCAGTCGGCCGCGTCAGCCATGCCAGCGGCTCATGTGGATGAAAAGGCGATCAAGCAGCTAAAACTACTTGTAGTCGAAGACGACAAAATGAATCAGGCATTTTTTGCTACCTTGCTGAACCGAATGGATCTGGATTTTGTTATAGCAAGTGATGGCAAAGAAGCCGTGGAACTTGTGAGGACTCAAGGAGGCTTCGATGTCATTCTGATGGATATTCGTATGCCTGTGATGAATGGAGAAGAGGCCGCCGCTGAAATTTTAAAGCTTGATAGCAATGCCAAAATCATAGCGCAGACGGCAAATGCCATGTACGAAGATAAGGCTAAGTATTTGAAGCAGGGCTTTTGCGATTATATTACCAAGCCTATAAATGCGAAAGTGCTGAAGGAGAAGCTAACTCAGTTGCGGCCAAAATAATTTTGCTTCGGATCACTTGCGGGCACTGGGGTATTTAGATCGCATTCTTAGAAATTCGTCTTTCACTGATTTCTATGGACGAAATTTTACGCACAATCCCACACCGCCCACCGTTTCTCTTCATCGACGAGATCGTCGAAGTTCGCGAAGACGGCGCGACCTGTAAGCGCACCATCCGTATGGAGGAGCCGCAGTTTGAGGGGCACTATCCCGGCAATCCCATCATGCCCGGTGTCTTGCTCTGCGAGGCCTGCTTCCAGACCGGCGCAATTTATCTTGCTAAGCAGATCGAAAAAGAGGGCCGCTCACTCAATGATGTCACACCTGTGCTCTCGCGCATTAGCGATGCGCGTTTCAAGCAAATGGTGAAGCCCGGTGACGAAATCACCATTGAGGTGACGATGGACGAGACCGTGAGCCGCTTCTTCTTCATGAAGGCCAAAGTGCTCAAGGGCGGCAAGCCTGCCATGACCATTAAGTTCGCATTGGCGATGGTCGAGGGGGAGGGGAAATAGTATGAGTTTCTTAAATCTAGAAAATAAACGCTTCCTCGTGATGGGGGTGGCCAATCGTAAGAGCGTCGCGTGGGCGATCACTAAATCGCTGGAAGAGGCGGGCGCTGAGGTCATCCACAGTGTGCGTTCCGAAGCGCGCTTGGAGAGCTTGCAAAAGCTGCTCGGCGATCGGAAGGCCTACATCTGCGATGTGGAATTTCCCGAGCAGATCACCGCGTTAGCCGAACAAGTCGCGGCCGACTATGGCACGCTTGACGGTATCGTGCACTCGATCGCATTTGCCAATTACTCCGAGGGCTTTAAGCCCTTTCACGATACCGTGCGTAAGGATTTCCTGCAGGCCACTGCGATCTCCGCGTTCTCTTTGGTGGAAGTCGCTAGCGCCTTTAAGGCGCACCTCGATAACGATGCTTCTGTGGTGTCGATCGGTATTTCGTCCACCGATGTGACCGCTGAGAATTATGGTTATATGGCTCCCATTAAAGCGGCCTTGGAGACCTCTTCGTATAACTTGGCCAAGTCCTTTGGTGCTGACACACGAGTGCGCTTTAACACCGTCAACGCTGGCCCGCTCAAGACCAGCGCTTCGGCTGGGATTCCTGGCTATTTGGAGAGCTACCTCTACGCTGAGAAATTGACCTTTCGTAAGCAGAACCTGACCACGCAAGAAGTGGCCAACACCGCGGTCTTTTTGCTGAGCCCCGCTTCCAGTGGCATTAATGGGCAAGGCCTGGTGGTGAATGCAGGCATGGACCGCAATTACTTCGATAAAGAAGTGGTGAGTTTAGCGATGCGTCCGGAAAAGAAATGACGTGACTGGCGTCACGTCGCTACATTGTCTGGTTGTGATGTGAATTGAAAATGGACATTCTGTCGTAGAAATGCCTCGAGTAGTTGCGTTATCTTAATAAGTTACCGGCATGTTTCTACCCTCTTGTTTGTTCGCCTTGGTCATTGCTCTGTTGTTATCGTTGGGAACTTTGTCTGCTGCGCGCGAGGTGCCTGCGTTCGGGGCGGAGATCATAGAACGGCTGATTGCGCCAGAGACGCGTTCCCAGGCTTTTCGTGAGGTACAAATTGCTCGGGAGGCAGAGCCCGCCCGCCATGATTGGCGGGCTTTGCCGATGGCGGCGTTTGAGCTATATCATCAAAATATACTCGTCACAGAATGTCCCCAGCGTGCGGGGGAGCCACTTTATATGGTTTCTTACCGATGGGACCATGCGAGCTATAGTCGCTATTTTTCGAAGCATCGTTCCATTCGCAGCAGCGGCTTTGCACCTGTGGAAAATGCGCATAAGCCGCAAGCTCTTGTGAAGTCTGAAGGGCGTTTTTCAAATTGGCTGCCTGCAGCGCAGAATCCTGATCTGTCATTGCCGCCAGAGGGGGAAATGGAGGAGCGTGTCATTGTTTTCTTAACGGACCAGGGCGAACTTGTTCGACCCTTTGACGGGGATAATATGACGGAGGGCGATGTTTTTAAGGACTTGAATCAAGATGGTCGCTATGAACGGGTGTATAGTTCAAATTTCGGAGTGTATGATAAGCGCGCGGGGGAACCAGATATTCGGGTCCAGGCTTTACGCGTGGAGGCGGTGGATGTGCAGTCCGAGCGGTTATTATATGTATTGTTTAACTGGCACAGTTCTAAGTCGGAACTCGTTCCGACTTGGGGCTGGGCAGTGCGTGATCTGGATCATGACGGGCTGGACGAAATTGTGTTGGGACCCATCGCAGATGAAGATGCAGAGCCGGAGGTGAAAGTGGTTTACCGCTGGAAGTCTGAGCAGGGGCAGTATGTCGGCCCGCAGGGGAGTTATGACGATCACTATTTATTGTTAGATCCAAAGGTGGAGCTTTGGGATGAGCTGCACCGGGTGAAAGCTGAGGGTGGTCTGCGATATGAAGCGCTTGCTGCGGCCAATGCGCCAAAGATACCAGAGGCAGATGTGTTAGCGGTGCCTTATGATTGGCGTGGGCGTGAGCCTTATCGGCATCGTTCACTGGCGGGGGCGAGCGATGCAGACTTGCTTCAGTTTATGTGTGGCTGGTCAGTTGTGAAGCCACCACCGACAGGCGAGGTCGATCCCGGGGGGACCGCTTCGCAGAGTTCCATCGCAGTCGCTAGTGACTCGAGTCACCGCTTTGAGTTTAAGCAGGCATGGCGCGAATTAGACCCGCGGGCTGCTATGTTTACTTTTGTAGAGAACAACCAGGGCCCTGTGCATCGTGATCAATATACGCTCTACTATCCGACCCATTTGAAACAGGCGGAGCCTGCTGATTGGGTGGTTTTCAGTTCACGTCAGGGACCAGGTGTGGAGGCTTTGAGCTTGGGTGCGGAGGGCGATGGACGATATATTTCGGCTAAGTATTCACGTCCTTTGCCAGAAAAGTATCCCGCAGGTGAATTTAAATGGAAGTGGGGGCTCGCTCGGGTGGATGCCGCAGGGCTGGAGTGGTTGCAGCAGGGGCTCTGGTGGCTGGCGCAGATTCGCTCGGACTTAAAGGTTCGTGAATCTGGGAGGTATTCCGGTGGTTCTGGTTTTACGACCAATTGTTTTCCTACCTATCTGGAGACGGCTCCGCCATCGCTTCGTTTGCTGACAGCGTCAGGCGCGACTCTTATTGATATCAAGGCAGAGCGGGCGAGCAGTTATTCTGGTTCTTGGCGGGATGAGTTTGGCCCCGAGCAATACCTAGGATTTGCGCATCAACTCTACCAAGCGAATGAAGGCGTATTATTGAGTGAGCGTGTGAGCGATGTGTCTTTGTCGCAGGTCCTCGCGAGCCTGCCGGATTTGATTTCGCATCTGCAGGCGGGGCGTATGTCTCCACAGTTAGCGCAAGCGATTGTACGCTCCGCGGGCGATTCGGGGGACGTTGGTTTCTTACCCCTGCTGCAGGCAATGGACGCTTTACTGCCTGATCCAGCCACTTTTGAGTTGGAATGGCATCGCTTGAACGCGGCGCTGGAAGTGCTGTCTGATGCGTCCGATCTAGCCAGTTTCAGAAGGAAAAGTGAGCTGGAAGCGCAAATGGCTACAGTCGAGCAGTCGATGCGCGATCACTTGTGGGGCTGGTTGCGTGAGCCTTTGAGTTTTGCAATGCAGCAATTAGAAGTCGCGGATGATGTTGCGGCATTGTCCGAGTGGGCGCAGCAGGCAGGAGAGCCCGGCGCCTTGTGGGCTTTGGCGCGGCTCCGACAGATCGATGTCGCGGCGTGGCAACAGGTGTTGAGCCAGGTGTTTCGTGAGCAAGTGCGATGGCGAGAGAATATTATTCGCTATTTAGCTTATCAGGATCGCGAGCTAGCGAATGCTTTGCTCGAAGGTCTACCGCGGCTGCAGCAGTTGAAGTTAATGCCCTCACTTGTTGGGAATCAATCGGCAGCTAATATGGATGAGCTTACGATCCAATCGCTGCTGGACACGATTCGTGCGCAATCACTCAACGCTCAGGCGAGGTTGGGGGCTTTGCGCAAATTGATTCCAAAAAATGAGCCGCTTAGTATTGAGCGCGTCGAGATCGATCAGGTGCTATTGGAATTGTTGCAAACGGAAATGAATCCGTCGCACGATCCATGGCCAGAGCGTTACCTTGTCCATGATGCTGCGTTGTTTCTGTTACTGCGCAACCAGCTGCCGGTGCCCGTGGAGCGTTATATCGAAGCTGCCAATGCACGTTGGAATGAGTTCTCTTTTGGTAGCTACTTGGCTCTGATGCTTCATATCGCGGTCGTGAATGAGTCGTCTGCAGCACGCAGGTGGCTACTTGACTGGGGGCAGCAGTATATTGAGCTGGATGCCGGTGCTTGGGGGCGATTTGCAGAATGCATTTATGCTGCAGACCTACATTCATTGGGGCCGTTTCTACAGCGCTTGGCGACCATGGATGCGCAGGCGCAGGAAGGTGGGAGCGCGCTCGGGAAAGGGCGCAAACCCGAATTGATGCATGGCGAGCGTTACCATATGGCCCGACGGATTATAGCCGTTTGGAGCGAATCAGACCCACTGACGCGGGCGAAATGTGAGTTACTACTTGGTTTTAACTTCAGCTATAGGTATGGGCCAGACTCGCTCTATCACCCTACTCAACGTGTTCAGGAGCGCCTTCTGGCGCAGGTGCAGCAACTTTCCGTCCGCGAGCGTCAGGCTTTCCTTGCTTTTGTTGAATGGTGTGAAACTGCGATCTCGCCAGACACTTTGGGCTATTCGAATCGGCAGTATTTTGAGTGGGTTCGTCGAACGTTTACCACCGAGGCTGGGGCGTGACGGGGACCGCGATTGTAAATCTTCACATGACTTCAAAATAAATTTTCTTATATTAGGTTCTTGACTCAACAACCTAAGTTAAAGAAAACGCATTTACATTTTAATCACACCCGCTTACATGGCGGCTTCATTTATGTCCACACCTGAAAACATCCATACTGAATTCCACCGCATGCTAGGGCGCGACGCCAAGGAGGCGCAATTGAAGCAGCGCGGGCACGTGTTTTGGTTTTACGGGCTGTCTGGCTCGGGTAAGAGCACTTTGGCCAACGCACTGGAGCGCAAACTGGCAGAGCAGGGCTTCGTGACTAAGATCTTGGATGGCGATAATATTCGTAGCGGTCTCAACAGTGACCTCGGTTTTTCCGATGCGGATCGTCAGGAAAATATTCGCCGCATCGCTGAAGTGACACGTCTTTTCCTAGATGCGGGCATCGTCGTCTTTACCTCTTTTATCACGCCTAAGCGGGAACTGCGCGCTGCTGCCCGTGAGATTGTGGGCTTGGACGACATGACGCCGGTGTATGTTGAAGCCTCCTTCGAGACTTGCGCAGAGCGCGACGTGAAAGGGCTCTATGCCAAAGCAGCCGCGGGCGGGGTTAAAAATTTCACCGGTAAGGATTCCTCTTTTGAAGCACCTGTAGCGGGTGATCCTGATTGGACGATTACCACCGATAAGCAAACCGAAGAGGAGTCGCTAAACCAGCTGCTGGAAAAAGTCCTTCCTCTCATCAAAAACTCTTAATTCCTCTCTCGATCGAGGCACCATTTTCGGGCTACATCCTAATTCCTAATTTTTAATTCTTTTAAGTATGGCTAAAGACTACACAATCACTCACCTCAAACAGCTGGAATCCGAAGCGATCTACATCCTTCGTGAGACTGCTGCTCAGTTTGAGAAACCTGTTCTCCTTTTCTCGGGTGGTAAAGATTCCATCGTGATGGCCTACTTGGCAAAGAAGGCCTTTTGGCCAGCGAAACTTCCGTTTCCACTCTTGCACGTGGACACGGGGCATAACTTTCCTGAAACGATGGACTTCCGTGATAAGTTCGTCGAAGAAATCGGCGCTGAACTACATGTCGCGTCGGTGCAAAAAGCAATCGACGAGGGCAAAGTCGTTGAAGAGACGGGTCCTTACGCCAGCCGCAACGGTCTACAAACTGTCGCCTTGCTCGAAGGCCTGGAAGAAGGTCAATACGATGCCGCACTTGGTGGTGGCCGTCGCGACGAGGAAAAAGCACGCGCCAAGGAGCGCTTCTTCTCGCACCGCGATGCTTTCGGTCAGTGGGACCCTAAGAATCAGCGCCCTGAGCTCTGGAATATTTTCAACGGTCGCAAGCAACACGGCGAACACTTCCGCGTCTTCCCGCTCTCGAACTGGACGGAGATGGACATCTGGCAATACATCAAGCTGGAGAATATCGAACTGCCTAATCTCTACTTCTCACACGAGCGCGAATGTTTCGTGCGCAACGGTGTGGTGATGGGCATCACTGACTTCATGGAGCTACTCCCTGAAGAGAAGGCCAATGTTAAAAAGATGACCGTGCGCTTCCGCACTATCGGGGATGCAACCTGCACCGGCGCGGCGCTTTCTACCGCGGCGACACTCGACGATATCATCGACGAAGTCGCTGCCGCTCGCCAAACCGAGCGTGGCACACGTGCCGATGACAAACGCTCTGAGACCGCGATGGAAGATCGCAAAAAAGAAGGGTATTTTTAAGCGACGCTTAAAAATACAAAGCGTAGTGGGGTTGCTTTAGCGCCCCATTCAGAATCAGTCATCATTTATCATTCATTACCAATTTCTATCATGAGCGAATCAGAATCATCAGCCGGCTATCTTGACATGGATCTCTTGCGGTTCACCACCGCGGGTTCCGTCGACGACGGCAAAAGTACACTTATCGGACGCCTCCTTTACGACTCCAAGGCGATCTTCGAGGATCAACTCGAAGCCATGGAAAAGAGCTCCAAGTCGCGCGGCGACGAAAACGTCAATCTCGCACTGCTCACCGACGGTCTCCGTTCCGAGCGCGAGCAAGGTATCACCATCGACGTGGCTTACCGCTACTTCGCGACACCCAAGCGCAAGTTCATCATCGCCGACACGCCGGGCCACATCCAATACACCCGTAATATGGTGACGGGTGCCTCCACTGCCAATCTTGCGATTCTTTTGGTGGATGCGCGTAAGGGGGTCATCGAGCAAACTTGCCGTCACGCTTTTATCGCTAACTTGCTACGCATCCAACACATCGTGGTCTGCGTCAACAAGATGGACTTGGTCGACTGGAGCGAGGACACTTACAACGGCATCGTTGAGGACTTTAAGAAGTTTGCTTCCCGCCTCGATAACATCGTGGAGATCACTTTCATTCCTGTCAGCGCGTTGCTAGGGGATAACGTCGTCGATAAGTCCGAGAACATGCCTTGGTATCAAGGCCCGTCGATGCTCTACCACTTGGAGACAGTTTACATCGGTGCTGACGAGAATCACGTCGAAGCGCGTATGCCCGTGCAGTGGGTGATTCGCCCGCACTCTGACAAGTGGCACGATTTCCGCGGTTTCGCGGGGCGTATCGCGGGCGGTGTCTTTAAGCCAGGCGATGCTGTCAAAGTCATGCCATCCGGTTTTGAGTCGACCATCAAAGCGATCCACACTATGGATGGCGAATTGGAAGAAGCCTATGCGCCGATGTCTGTAGCCATTACGCTCAACGACGAGATCGATATCTCGCGTGGCGATATGCTAGTGAAGCCCAACAATGCACCCGAGCCACGTCAGGATGTGGACGCGATGATTTGCTGGTTCTCTTCGACTAAGAAGCTCGCGGGGCGCGGTAAGTATATCTTGCGTCACACCACTAAAGAAGTGAAAGCAATCGTGACTGAGGTGAAGTATAAGGTGAACATCAACACCTTGCACAAGGTCGAAGACGATCTCATCTTTAACCACAACGACATCGGTCGTATCTCGCTACGCACTTCCGCACCATTGATCGCTGATAGCTATAAGACCAATCGCATTAGCGGTAGTTTCATTCTCATCGACGAGCAGACCAACGAGACCGTTGCGGCTGGTATGATTATCTAAGCAGAGCTTCAGATCCAAGTATTTATCAAAGGTGTCATTCCGTCAGGAGTGGCACCTTTTTTTTTATGGCGTGAAGCAGGTGGACAGGCTGGAGACAGGCGGGGCGCCTGTCTTACGGGCACAAAAAAACCTCACAGAGGTGAGGTTTAAATGGTACCCAGAGTGGGGGTCGAACCCACACTCCCGAAGGAACCAGATTTTGAGTCTAGCGCGTCTGCCAATTCCGCCATCTGGGCACATTTGAAAGGTTGTGAAGAAAACAGCTTGTTCGCTGAATGCAAGTACTCCTTTTCAGATTTATGACGATTTATTTCAAATCATACCGAGATCCGTCCTGCGAAGCCTTCCAGCAAGCCCAGTTCTTTGAACCGGGGGTGTATCCTCGGTTCAAAGAACTGGGGTGCGGAGCCAATGCCCGTATCCTCGGTTCTCTGAACCGGGGGCGGAGTCAAAGCCCGTATCCTCGGTTCTCTGAACCGGGGGCGGAGTCAAAGCCCGTATCCTCGGTTCTCTGAACCGGGGGCGGAGTCAAAGCTCGTATCCTCGGTTCTCTGAACCGGGGCGGAGCCAATGCCCGTATCCTCGGTTCTCTGAACCGGGGGGCGGAGTCAAAGCTCGTATCCTCGGTTCTCTGAACCGGGGGGGCTTTTTACTGTGCGCTAAAACGAAAAAGCGTGGTGCTCTTGAAAGTTTCTCCTGGCTTTAAGATCGCGTTGCCCATTTCAGGGAAGTGGATCGAATCCGCGTAGTCTTGTGTTTCTAAGCACAGTGCGTGCATGGGTTTGTGGTGTGCGCCGCCCTTGCCAATTTCAGGGCCCTCCTCGGAGAGGGATAGGCCAGCGTAGAATTGCACGCCGGGCGCGGTGGTGAGCACTTCCATTATGCGGCCAGAATCGGGCTCGATGACTCGCGCAGCCAGTTTTGCCTGAGCGGTGCGACCTTCATTGAGGAAGAAGTGTATATCCGCATTGCCTACTTCCAATGTCTTCAGTGAGCCGAGTTGCACGGGCTCGCGGTAGTCGTTGTAGCCTGCCACCACAGGATCGCGGCGGCCGATCAGGCTGCAGTTCTCGTCGACTGTAGCCACGCTATCAGCCAAAATTTGCAGCTTGTGACCGAGAATGTCGCCTTCGCCACGCAGATTGAAGTAACTGTGGTTGGTCGGGTTGAAGGGAGTGGTGTGGTCGCTGCTGGCTTCGTAGTGAATCTCCAGCGCGTCATTATCCAGCAGGGCGTAAGTGACTGTGCAGTGCACCTCGCCTGGAAAGCCGTTGTGGCCGTCCGGATCGGTGAGTTGCAGCTGTAGTTTTTGAACGCCAAAGTCTTCGATGATTTCTGCCTTCCACAACATGGTGTGGAAGCCTTCGGGGCCGCTATGCAGATTGCTGATGCCCTCGTAATTGGCTTCCAGCGGGTAGGTCTTACCGTCCAATTCAAAACTCGCACCACCAATGCGGCCGGCCACACGACCACAGATGGAGCCGAAGCAGGGATGCCCCGCAAGATAGTCCTCGAGCGAGTCCTTGCCCAGCACCACGTCGGTGAGGGCTCCTTCGCGGTCGGGCACATTGAGCGATACGAGGATCGCTCCGTAGTTTGTGACTTCCGCGCTCAGGCCGTTCGCGTTCGTGAGGGTGAAGAGGTCGACCGCTTCACCCGAGGGGAGTGTGCCGTAGGGAGTGGAGGTAATACTCATAGGCAAGTAGCAAATTCCGATGTCTAGATTGTGCAATGAAATATGTGGAGCGAGCGGCGGCTTTTCGACGCGAGGTCAACAGTTGTAGCGAACTCGCGCCACTTGTCCGCCGAAGCTCGAAGAGCGAAGGTGGAGCGAGGTCTTCGGGGCCGTCGGGAGACGCCACTAGCGTGGCATCGCTACAGAGCTGTGTCCGGCGGAGGTCAACAGTAGTAGCGAACTCGCGCAAGCGAGGTCTTCGGTGCCGTCGGGAGACGCCACTAGCGTGGCATCGCTACAGAGGGTGTCGGGCGGAGGTCAACAGTTGTAGCGAACTCGCGCAAGCGAGGTCTTCGGGGCTGTCGGGAGACGCCACTAGCGTGGCATCGCTACAGAGCTGTGTCCGGCGGAGGTCAACAGTAGTAGCGAACTCGCGCAAGCGAGGTCTTCGGAGCCGTCGGGAGACGCCACTGGCGTGGCATCGCTACAGAGGGTGTCGGGCGGAGGTCAACAGTTGTAGCGAACTCGCGCAAGCGAGGTCTTCGGGGCCGTCGGGATGACGCCACGGGCGTGGCATCGCTACAGAGCTGTGTCCGGCGGAGGTCAACGGTTGTAGCGAACTCGCGCGAGCGAGGTCTTCGGGGCTGTCGGAAGACGCCACTGGCGTGGCATCGCTACAGCGCTGTGTCCGGCGGAGGTCAACAGTTGTAGCGAACTCGCGCGGGCGAGGTCTTCGGGGGCGTCGGGAGACGCCACTGGCGTGGCATCGCTACAGAGGAGTGCTCTGAGCTTAGCGGAACAGGAGCACAGGAATCTTGACCGTGCGGATCATGGAGGTGGTGGTGCTGCCGACGATGAACTGGCGAATGCTGGAGTGTCCGTAGGCGCCCATTACCAATAGGTCGATGTGGTCTTGGGCCACCACATCGCTGATGATGGATTCGGGCTCGCCATCGCGTTGTTCGATGGTGACTTCATAGCCGGCAGCTTTGAGCTTGGCCTCGGCGGCTGCCAAGGAGGCCTCAATCTTGGCATTGCCAGAGCCGACATAGAGTAGATAGGCGTGCATGCCTTTCAGCAGGGGCTCGTTGGCGACATAATCCACCGCTTTTTGTGCACTACTGCCGCCGTCGTAGGCGAGCACGAAGGTGTTCATCTTATCAAACGCTCGCGAGGCCACTAAAACCGGGTGTTGGCAGCTGCGCACCACGCGCTCCAGGTTACTGCCGAGGTGGCCTTTTTCAAAGTCGGCATTGTTGCCGCGTTTGCCGATCACGACGAGGTCGGCGTCGCGCTCATACTTCGAGATCTCGTCGCTCAGTTTGCCGTGCCATTGATCGGCTTGAACTTGGGCGACGCCGGCTTGTTTGAGGTGAGTGGTGGCATCTTCCAAGATCGCTTGTCCGCGCTTTTTCGCGATCTTGGCTTTGGCGGCTTCGAGTTCGACTAGTTCATTGAGCAGTGCGCTGCGTGCGCCCAAGCCGATGCAGCCACTGTAGTTAGCGGTGGCTGGTTTCTCGTGGTGCGGGTTCAGCATGTGGATCACGTGGATCGATGCGCTGTTCATTTGGCGTGAAGCCCATGCCGCGTGATCATAAACGCTGTGTGAATACTGGGAACCGTCGGTGCAAGCTAGTATGTTAGGCATAGGGATCAGAAATTAGGAGTTGGGAATTATGAATTAGGAAATGAGATATCCTAGTGGCCGCCTGCCGCATCTTCTGCGCCGGGCTTGTCGTGTGTGGCTATTTTTAGAACGAGTGTTTTGCTGGCTTCGTTCAATCCGACGATCTCTACTTCAGTGCCTTCGCGGCGGAATTTCAAGACAACTCGGTCCAAGGCGCCGACGGCGGATAAATCCCAGAAGTGCGCATGCGTGACGTCGATTGTGACATGCTCCAGCACTTCATGGAAGTCGAAGGCATCGGCGAAGGTATCCGCTGAAACGAAAAAGAGTTGTCCGACGACGGAGTAGGTGCGCTTTTTCTTAGAAACTTCCAGTTCGGAGGAGATCTCGAGGAGTCGCGATACCTTGTAAGCAAAGAACAGCGCGCTGAGAACGACGCCGATACCGACGCCGATCGCCAAATTGTGGGTCACCACTACGGCCACGACTGTCGAAACCATCACGATGCTGGAGGTGAGGTGATTCTTACGCAGCCCTTTGATGGAGGACCAGTTAAAGGTGCCGAACGAGACCATCAGCATGACCGCGACCAATGCCGCGATCGGAATTTGATTCACCAAATCGCCCAGCACAAAGATGAGAATTAGTAATACGATCCCAGAGGCTGCCGTCGATAGACGACCACGACCGCCTGATTTTACGTTGATCACGGACTGCCCGATCATAGCGCAACCACCCATGCCACCGAAGAAGCCAGCCACGAGATTGGAAATGCCTTGCCCCTTACATTCGCGATTCTTGTCACTTTCGGTGTCGGTAAAGTCATCCAAAATGCCCGCAGTCATCAGAGACTCCAGCAGGCCGACCACTGTCATCGGAATTGCGTAGGGCAGAACAATCATGAACGTTTCCCAGTTCCAAGGCACATCTGGGAAGAGGAAAGACGGCAGCGAACTCGGTAAGTCTCCCATATCGCCGACGGTCTTAAGGGTCGTGTCGAGGCCCATCGTGATCGAAACCGTGGTGAGTACGATGATACAAATCAGCGGAGAGGGCACTGCGGTGGTTAAGCGCGGAAAGCCGTAAATGATGGCTAAGCCCCCAGCGACCATCGCATACATGATCCAACCTTGCCCCCACATCTCCTTGGTTTGGGTGATGAAATAGAGAATCGCGAGCGCATTGACAAAGCCGGTGACCACCGATTTGGAGACGAAGCGCATCAGATCCGCTAACTTAAAGACGCCGCATAATATCTGCAGCACCCCAGTCAACAATGTCGCGGCCAGTAGATATTGCACACCATGGTTGGCGACCAGTGAACCAATTAACAACGCAATCGCGCCGGTTGCAGCGGAAATCATTCCCGGGCGACCACCGACAAATGCAATGGTGATCGCGATGCAGAATGACGCGTAGAGTGTGACTTTCGGGTCCACACCTGCGATAATGGCAAATGCGAGGGACTCAGGGATCAGAGCAAGGGCGACAACCGTGCCAGCGATCACATCGCGGCGCGGGTTCGAGAACCACTCTTGGAAATATTTATTCTTTGTCATCGGTCTTAAAAAATAGAAAAGCCAACAGAGGGCTGTTGGCTGGGGAAAGCTAAAGTTTGCCTGTTAAGGCTATAGATGGGCTCGAGCGCAAGTCTTTCTTGCGTCGGCGCCGGCGCGCCGGCGCGAGCAGTCGGGAGTAGATAGTGGGGAGTGGAGAGTTTTTCTTGTAGCGTCGCCGCTCGCGGCGGCTTTAGGCGTTGGTCCAGATCTGCCAGCCTAGCCCTAGAGGGACGGCTCGGTTTGACTACCAGATGAACGAGTCATGCTAACACGCGTGCTAGTCTTTGAAGACCGGCGTCCTCGAGTGGACTCGCCACTTGTTGGGTGCTTGTCCGTTTTGTGGGATGCATTGAAGAGCCCTCGCTCCTTGATCCTGTTGTGGTATTTGACTATTTTTGTTGGTGGTTGGTAGTTTAGTTGGCTATTACTATTAGTGGTATTTATCGCTGCTAGTCTGCTTGGACTATTGGGGTTAGATGACCCTATTTTTGTCTACTTTAAATAATGTTACTTGACCGGCGATTTCTCTGGTCAATGTGCCGATCATTTGTATCGAGTCTTCGGTATGTTAAGTTGTAGTGAGTTGTCCGTTCGCGCCGATGGAAGCGATTTTGTCATTCTGGATCATATCAATGCGCATTTCCCGGATCGCAGTTTAAATGCATTGGTCGGTCCTTCTGGTTGCGGTAAAACAACCTTGATCAAAGCCTTTCTTGGGCTGGTTGATTCCGAGGGGGAGATTGCACATCGTGAGCAGAATTCGTCTGAATCTCCGTCGGACCAACGGCTGGGATTCGTCCCGCAGTTCAGTGTTGCGCACGCAAGCTTGACGGTTGAAGAGTCGCTGGCTTATGCATTTGATCTCACCGTTTCTGATCTGTCTTCGAAAGCGGATACGCTGGTCAGTGTGCTCAAGCTCATTGGGCTCGACGAGCATGGTGAGAAGCGTGTCTCGAGTCTGTCGGGCGGGCAAATGAGGCGACTCGGGCTGGGGCTGGAATTAGTCAGCAGTCCCGAGTGTTTGATCTGCGACGAAGTCACCTCTGGACTCGACCCGCTATCGGAAGATCAAATTATTGCCCTGCTCCGATCTTTGGTGCTCGAACATGAGAAGACCTTTATTTGCACGATTCATAATCTAGGAAAACTGCCGGACTTCGACCACATCACTGTTCTCTATCAGGGGCGTCTAGTCTTTCAGGGGGATTATGATTCATTGAAGGACTGGTTTGCGATCGAAGATCCACTCAAGCTTTATCATGCCCTTGCAAAAAAGCCTTTGGATGAATGGTTGGAGCAGTGGACTGGACGTAGGGCCTTCACTTGTGAAGTGCCGCCATCGAATGGTCAACCCAACGCAAGTCTCCGGACCTGTCGTGAGCCTGTCGAACCGACTTGCTCTGTGTCAGAATCAGCCGTGTCAACAGTAGCTGTTGAAGGCAAGCCCCCTCATTTGCCATCGGCAGTCTCACAGCTGCTTACCCTGTTGCGCCGCCGCTACAAGCTTCTGATGCGGGACACTGGCTACCTCTGGCTTCTGTTGGCGCTGACTTTTGGTTTCCCCTGCATCGTAGTCATCTTTGCCATTAAAGGACTCCCTCAGATCGAAGGCTTAGCCCTAGAACGGAGCGGGAGCTTTATTCAGCAATTGCAGGGTGATTTGCGCTACCGTATGGAGGCCGCCGAGACCGCTACGCTGGTCACCGGCCTGGTTATGTTTCAAGTGGTCCTGCTCACCCTGATGGGGGCCAACAATGGGGCGCGCGAGATTGCTGGTGAGCGGCAAATCTTCGAGAAAGAACGCCTCAAAGGGCTGCGCTCTGGTATGTATACATTGTCGAAACTCCTCTTCACTGGCAGCATCGCCACACTACAAGGTCTGTGGATGGCTCTCTTTGTTAAAGTGATCTGTCAGTTCCCCGGAGCCTTTCTTCCGCAGCTCGGGATGATGGCGCTTTGCTGTGTGGCCATGACCTTCGTTTGCTTGGGCATGTCCGCCGTTCTATCCAGCGCAGAGCGGGCATCGTTGCTCTCGATTTATTTGGTCGGCTTCCAACTGCCACTTTCGGGCGTTGTTCTGGCTTTGCCCGATGCGGTGGTCTGGCTGCTCCGTCCTTTCATCAACGCCTACTGGTCATGGGCGGGTTATTTTGCTTCAATGAAGGACTTTCAACTTTACGATGCCTACCGCATGGGGAACGTCTCTTGGCTCCCCTCGGAATGGGGGGCTGCCACTGTTTTATTTTTGCATATAGTCGTAGGCGCTGCACTTGTATTGTACGGATGTGGAAAGACGCGTTGGGATTCCGCTTCTTGATCCGCGTGTTTGTCTATTATAAGTCGCCTTCTAGATAAACGATTGGCTGGTGGGGGAGTTGCTCGATAACGTAAATTAATTTGGTTGTGATTGGTTAGCATGACAGGTGACTAGTCTGAATAGACTAGTCAAAAGATTTGGCTCACTCTGATTCGTCGATTGTTTGTTGTCGTTAGATGAACGACGCAATGAGCCAATTACATAAAACAATCAAAAACGCATTTCTATTTCCGCTACTGGCTCTAGCACTGTTCGGGGTGAATTCGGCTCGGGCGGAACTTAAATTCGAACGGACGCTGATCGAAGATACGATCGCTCCAGATGTGAAGAGTTATCCTTTCGAGTTTGCTTTCAAAAATGAAGGTGATTCTTCGGTCGAGATCAGCGAGATCAAGACCACCTGCGGCTGCACCACCGCGAAGCTGGATAAGATGACTTATGCGCCTGGTGAATCGGGTGTCATTAAGGGAGATTTTTCGGTCGGCAGTCGTCAGGGCTTGCAGAGTAAGAAGGTCCGTGTGCTGACGAAAGACTTAGCTCAGCCTGAAATTCAGCTCGCGCTCAAATTGGATATCCTGCAATTGGTCACTATGAAACCTGGGCTTTTGTTGTGGCGAGTTGGTTCGGAGCCAGCTGCGAAGACATTGACAATCACGCCTAACGCGGGCCTCGGTGCAAGTGTCGTGTCGGTTGAATGCGAGTCTGCTGACTTTGTGGTTGAGGCGCTGCCGGCAGTGGCAGGTTCAAACGACGTTGAGGTCGTGGTCGCGCCCTTGAAAACCGAAGCGAGTGGCCGGGGCTTGGTGAAGGTGACGGTCGCAATGGCCGATGCAGAACCGAAAATCATCTATGCCCACGCTTTGATTCGTTAATCCTCAGGCGACGATCATCTTCGAATCACTTAACTGCACTTTAATTACTAGGCAAAAACTCTCCACAATTAAGCGCAATTTAAGCGTGATTGAGCGGTGCCCCCCATGTCCACAGATTTTATTAGACCGCTTAA
>NZ_JARXHW010000049.1:0-31233 GCF_031127805.1 Thalassobacterium maritimum
CGCTACTTTACGGAAGGTGCTGTGCTGGGCTCGCGCGAGTTTGTGCAGTCGCATGCGGAGCACTGGAAACGTAGCACAGGGCGCAAACATCGCTATAAACCTCAGAATATTCCTGCCGAAGCAAATGCTTCTTTGACGGTTTTAAAGAATTTGCGTGGTTCAGTTTACTCCTGATGAGCTTATAGTAGTCGATTCAGAGACCACTCTTACTGGAAGATTTCTTTTTAAGCTGATAACGTCCCTCTTTAAAATCGACAAAGTAAGAATCGATCCGGGGGTGGTTAATTGGTTGGCCACTCGTATCTTCGCTTAAGTTAGACTGTGCGACGTAGGTGCTTAGTCCTCCGCTATCGTGCACTAATACATGGTACCATGGCTGCTCACGAGGAGGTTGCGTCTTATTACACTGATACCAAGTCTCGCCTGCCATGCAGCGTGGATCCACGGCGACGATTACACCTCGATAGCCATAAAGTTGGTGAATTACGACGACGCCGAGCTCAAAATAGATTCCTGGTGCAGCGCCTCCATCTATATCTGTCAGTCCTATTAACACAGTCCCTAGCTTAACCAGCTTGGGCGAATCTTCAAGTATCGGACCTAAATGCTGCTAGGATTTCTTGCACCGGACGTATCTGGTCAGACGGGAAAAAGCTATTAATTCGGTGGATGACTTGCTGTATGATCCCGTCCGGGCAGGAAGCTCCCCCCGTGAGCAAAATGCGCGGCTTATCGACTACTTGCTTAAAAAGTGGCCGATCTTCTTCAACTGTAGCAGGGGCGGCTGTTAGATTATACGGAAAAATATAGTGCCGGACCGAGTCTAAGGAGCGAAGGTTATCTTCAGACTGAATATAATGTGCGGCCTCTCCAAAGCGCTCCGAGCAAACGCGATAGAGTTGATAGGTATTTGAGCTATTTTTTCCACCAACAACTAGAGCCGCGTCTATCGATTGTTCGACTGCTTTATGCAGTGCATCTTGATTCACTTGAGTGGCGTAGCAAAGGGTATCCCCCTTCCCTTTAGACCAAAGGTGCTCCGCCACTTCGGATTCGCCATATTTGCAGGCTATAACGTCTCTCAAATATTCAATAATTGTGAGCGTTTCATTGCGCAGGAGTGTGGTTTGGTTCACCACTGCAATTCGCTCAAGATCTTTTAGTGGATCAAATCCTTTGGAATAGAGACCTGCAAATGAAGCCTCGAAAAGAGCCTTTTTCTCGGATGTTTCTGCCTGAATGACTTCAGCCAAGCGGCGGGCATGCTCCATATTTCGCAGCATTAACGCAGGGCCATGACTGGAGCTATTTGAAAAGGTTGCTTTAGTTTCTTCGTGTTCGGATTTACCGTGAATGAGTACGGTATATCCCTCTTGAGCATAGCGCCTAGCAGCTTTCCATACTTTCTCAACAAGCATACAGGTGGCATCATTTTCCCGTATAGAAAGGCCACGCCGAATCAATCGAGCCTTATCTTCGTTGGTGGCTCCGAAGGCGGGGATAATGACGATATCCTCCTCGGTGAGTTGATTCCATAGTGTTGTGGGATCGTCTGCGCTCGTAGCAATGGAGCCGTCTGCCCTCAACGGAAGCCCCTTATCAGTCTGTAAATACCGCAAGCCGCGAGCAAGTAGATCTTCGTTTACAAAAGGATTGTGGATCAACTCGCTGAGCATGAACACTCGCCGGTTCGGATGCTGAGCTACCGTTTCATAAGCTCGCTCAATTGCGTTCTGAACGCCCAAGCAAAAGCCAAAATGGCTAGGAATTACGTAACTAACAGCACCGAAATCGAGCACCGCGGGTTCACCTGAAGATTTTTCTTTGGTGCGACGGGCTTCCTTTATCGCGAGGCACAAGGCGCTTTGATAGAGAGCTTCCGATTGCCCATCGATATAGACTGAACGATTACGCTCTTTGGTAGTACGAAAGCGATAGATATACTCATTCTCCCCCATTCCTAGATAAGGAATACGATAAAGCTGCTCGTCGATCGCCTGTAGCACCTGTCTCAAGTCACCAGATAGAGTCAGGTCTTTCAACCGGTCAATCGTATGCCACTCACCGGTGACATCACATTCTTCGGAAACCAGTGCACATAGGATCGATTGCCTTCCTTTAGCTGATTGCAGCTCGGACAAGACGTGCCAGTTGCGCCCTTCTGGCTCTACCTGCGCGAGCGTATAAGATCCATCATCTGAGCTAGTTACCAAAAGGTGATTACTTGAATTAAAGAGTAGTCGGATCGGATCCATCATCAAAAAATTACTGCCAGTGAATCAAGACTGGCTTATCAATCTCGGAACTCAAACTGTGGTGCACTGGGCAGCCTTTAGCCGCGTTAATAATTTTGCGCTTTGTTATATCATCGAACTTCCCTGGCAACCAAATCTCTGTGCTTAGCTTAATAATGCGCCGGGGCTTGTAATTCGACATCTCTTTATTGACCTCAATACGCATACCTGTGAGATCGAACCCAAGTTTCTCCATTTGCATGCCAATAATCGTAGCCATACAAGAGCCGAGCGCCGCAGCACACAGATCGGTAGGCGAGGCAGCTTCGCCTTTGCCGTTATTATCGATCGGAGCGTCGGTGTTGAAAGATTGACCGGAAGGCTCATGGCTGACTTTGCAGCGTAGTGCACCCTCGTATTTAACTGTCATTTGAACCATTTAAGAGAGATTGAGACAATTAGAGTTCGGGTCAATCCGTATGCTACAGAGATCGCTAAAGACTTACCAACAACCATGATATAAGGACTCTTAGTAATACATTCTGCGGTTGCACAGAGAGCGAGTTCAGCTACAGTGCCCGTTTACTACGAGATCCACTCCCGATACGACATCATGTTTCAAGTCAATTTCAGCGAACAAAGTATGCAAGAGCTCAATCAGCTCGACACGCGCTCACAGATGCTACTCGTCGAAGTAGTGAGCACGCTCAAACAAGAGCAGCTGGACAATCCCAATGAGGAATTAGGCTGTTTCCATCGTAACGGGAAAACTTATTATCGTGTCAGAGCCGGCGAATTTCGCATCTATTTTGAGCAACATGGCGACTCTCTATTTGCTCACTACATATTGCATAAGAACACTTTAACCGATTTTATCTTCCGATTCAAACTCCCCTTTACTGAGGAGTTTATGCTAGAACAGGAGGATTCCTTTTGGAAATATCTCGAATCGCTCCGACATAAGGACGAGGTCGAAGATTAAACTGCCTCCCCCCTTTCTATGACCGAACCGACTGAACCGACTGAACTGAACGAAGCCCCTGAGAAAACCGAGCAATCCCGCCACCAATATGCGGATTCCGGTGAAGCGAGCCATATTTACCTGCTGCCCAATAGTTTAACTGCAGGTAATTTGTTTTTTGGCTTCTTAGCGATCCTACGTTGCATCCAGGCTAACTACGCAACCGATCCAGCCGTCGTATCGGACAATTATAAGCAAGCCGTTTGGTTCATTTTATTTGGCGTAATTTGCGACGCGCTGGATGGTCGCGTGGCCCGCTTGGGAGGCCGCGAATCCCTATTTGGTAAAGAATTCGATTCAATCGCAGATATCATATCTTTCGGCGTCGCCCCAGCTTTGATGATGATTTTCCTGGTCCTAACTCCGACTGTGGAAAAGTACCCGATCTTCCTACAAATCAGCTGGTTAATCGGCTTCGTATACTTACTTTGCGCGGCCGTCCGCCTTGCACGCTTCAACGTGTTAACACACCCGATGCTACCAAAAGCCGAGCGCCTAAAAGGCACCAACGATTTTCTTGGACTCCCAGTGCCCGCGGCAGCTGGAATGATCGCCTCAATCGTATTGGTTATCACGAGCCTCAAAACACCAACCTATGACTCACGAGGACTCGCCCTATTGATTCCTCCATTCATGCTAGCGATTGCTTACCTGATGGTCAGCAACATACAATATCCAAGCTTTAAGGACGTGGACTGGCAAACACAGACAAAGTTTCGCTCATTCATCGCTCTAATCCTTGGACTCGGCACTGCCTTCTTTTTCAAAGAATTCTTCTTTGCCCTACTATTCTTCACTTACATCGCATACGGACCAATCCGACACATGCTCCGTATTTACCGCAGTCGTAAAAACGACAATTTAAGCCCCAAAACAGGCAGTGAATAAGTTGGGAATAAGTGCGAACAGTGTGTGAATTCAAAAAAAGTTATTCCCACTGTTCACCGAGCTCAGTTTTAATTCACAGTTCTTTTCACATCATTTTCCCTTCGTAAATGACTTGTCTGCATACACTTGATGAGTTGTTCTACTTAATTCACCCCCTTACTGTTACTAAGAGATTTATATATATAAAAAGAACTATTATATAAGCATTGCCAGTAAGTCCAAAAAAACGCCAAATTCTCCACCATGAAGTTCAAGATCAACCAGGATCATTTTAGCAACGGCCTCCAACAAGTTCTCAATGTTGTAGCGACTCGTTCAACCATGCCCATCCTCAGCAATGTGCTGATCGAAGCCGAGGAGGGTCACATTTCGCTGACTACAACCAACCTTGACCTTGGCATTCGTTGCCGAATCAAGGCTGAGGTTTCTGAACCTGGCAGCACGACATTGCCAGTTCGCAAATTGGCGACCATCGTGCGTGAGCTTCCGGTCAACGAGGTATTTGTTGAAACCAGTGATAGCAACCAGGCGAAGATTACATCGGGTGGTTCACTTTTCAAAATCATGGGCTTGAGCGCTGAGGAGTTTCCGCCGTTGCCTACTTTTGAGAATCGTAAAGTCTTTGAGCTTTCGCAGGACAAAATCGTAAACATGCTCAAGAGCGTGTCTTACGCTCAATCCACGGATGAGAATCGCTACATCCTCAACGGTGTATACTTTAACTTTGCGGATGAGAAATTGACGCTGGTGGCGACGGATGGACGCCGTCTTGGTTTGACTGCGCTGGAACTAGAAATCAGCGAAGACAATGCGGGCAGCCTAATTTTGCCTGCCAAGACAGTGGGCGAACTGGAGCGTTTGATGGGCAAGGGAGAAGCTGTGAAGGTCGCTTTCAACGATCGTCAGGCAGCTTTTGAAATCGCGATCGATGAAGCGGGCGATTCCGGTTTAATTGACCACCTCTATCTCGTATCCAAGATTGTAGAAGGTAACTACCCGAATTATCGTCAAGTCATCCCTAAGGAAACAGAGCACCGAGTCAAAATCGAGCGTGAGTTAATGCTTGAATGCGTGCACCGTGCAGCTTTGGTGACATCGGACAAGAGTAACTCTGTAAAGCTTAAGGTGAGTAAGAACCTGCTGGAAATCTCTGGCTCGTCGACTGAATATGGTGAATCGCACGAATCAATGGCGATCGCTTATGATGGCCCTGAGGTGCAAGTCGCGTTCAATCCACAATTTTTGATGGAGCCGCTTAAGGCTTTGACTAAGGATGAGGTCTTCTTCGAGTTCAAGGATGAGCTCAGCCCGGGTCTATTCAAGACATTGGATAACTTCATCTGTGTGATCATGCCACTGCGCTTGAACTAATTTAAGCGACCATAACACATTTTATGAAGGACGGTCGTTCAGGCCGTCCTTCTTTGTTTTAGACTATGTTTACTGAATCTTCAGAAATCTATCAATGGCTACTATTTATGGTGGCGATCGTGACAGTCTTGTTACCAATGCTTGGTAACCGCCTATCGATGCCTGCTTTTATCGTGTTAGGGCGTTGGACGCGGTGGTTCCTCTTCGCTGCTTTATTTGCCTATTTTCTGAAAGTATTTGGTCTCTCCTATCGTCCAGACTGGGTGCATTTTGTGACAGGCCTGGCTCTTTGGTTTGTATTGGAGACGGGGTATAATTGGATCGCAATTAAAGCGCTCAGTCGCAGTGAATTACCGCTATTTCCAGAGTTTTATGAGAATGTTGACGGCGATGAATGGCCGGCAGATGCACGTTTTATTGAACTCAAGGATTGGTTGCGCACTGAAAAGTATAGTCGGCTTAAAGCTCTGAAGGCAGAACTGTTTGAAGGCACCTTTTTACGTGCATCAATTTATGAAAGCACGGATGGGCTGACACGCATACAAATCTTATTTTTACCGAAGCGCAAAGGCGGTGCGATTGCTTGCTATACGATCAGCACGCAGTCAAAAGATGGTGAGCGCTTGATTACGGATAATCTTTTCCTTCCATATGGAGGCTATTATCCAGAGAGTTGGAATATGTGCCGCAAACCATTAATTGGTTCTTTAAAACGCCTGCTACTTTTACATCGAAAACGTTTGTTGGCTTCTGGTTTTGAACCCGTTCCAGTCGAAGAGGATGCTTTAGTTGAGTTAAATGATCAGCAACGCATACTTGAGCGGCTCAATGTAGAGACTGGGTTTTTAGTGCCACGTCCGCGCCAGGAAGAGGATGGTAAGATTACCTATGAAGGCCGCTACAGGCTTTGGAAGGAAATGTGGATGTTAGCTTACCTGGGTAAATCAGTGGCCTAGGTGCTTGAAGCTTTGATTTGCGATTTTAATTGTTTGGCGGCCATTGCATAGCCTCCATCTGCGCCGTCTATGAAATGGATGTGATTGCCTTCGTGGATATCATCTACGTAGCAGGTCATTAATGAATCTTTGGAATTATGTAGTCCGTAAAAGAGGAGTCCTTTTTTGTAGAGTGAATCCAGGTAGCAAGTAATCGCTTCACTTTGCTGCGCACTAATATCGATTACCATGCGTAGCGTATCATCAAATTTTCGGTAATCTGCATGCGTGCGCATGGACTTTACGTAACGTTTAGGATCGATAAAGATCGGTGGTATTTTAAAACGGAATATACATACGCAGGCGATGATTTCAAAGATCCTGTAACAATGACGATAGGACCACTTTGGAATATGAAGACGACTTTCTTGAAAGAAGCATTCACGGATGGATTGATAGCTGATTTTGGGAATATTAAGGGGATTGATTTGATCAATATCGACTCCGCAAATTTGCCCGATCTGATCTAAAATATCTTGGTAGATTGCATTCGTGGTTGTTTCATTTTTTTGAACTATGAGGGATGCAATGGTGCCTCTTATGTTTGGAATTGAATTCCAACGACAAGATAAGCCTTCTATGTTGGTTCGACTCCCTATTTTTACTTCAATTAAATGCCTAGAGTTTGCCTGCTTGATCCATTTCTCGGCAAGTGAAAGACCTCCACCGTGAAAAATTGCTAGACACCGACCGGTGACTAGTTCGTAACGTCCGACTTCAATTCTGCGCTTGGCGGCATATATTTCAGCGACTGGAACGAGCCCGATTCTCAGGACGAAGCCAAAGTTTTCAGCAGCAATTTGCTGTAGACCGCTCATTGCTTCCTGGATGCGTGTAGTATGTTTAGAGTGAAATGCGAACGAGGCCCCATCGCCACCAAAGACGAATGGGATATCGAGGCCGTGTAGTGCATTTCGAGCGGCTGCAATAGTGGCTGCACCAACTAGATTGACGTCTTTATAGCGTCCAGCTTCAATGGCTTTGGTGGAACCTTCAATATCAGAGACGACTATGCACCAATCTGAGGGGAGTGGTGCGTAGTAAGCCTCATTCGTAAAATCGCTAAATTTATCGAATGCCGGCAGCTCAGCATAGAAAGAATCTTCGGACATTTTTAGCATCGTAGTGGTACCTCTCTGATTACAGCGAATCTTTTATAGGCACAAAAAAGCCCCCTAAAGAGGGGGCTTTGAAAGTTGAAAGCGCTTAGCTTCTATTTCTGTGACCGCTCGTTGCGAGCAATTACATTTCCAATTGTGGGCGATCTGCCTTGGGCCAGTCGATGTGGTAGAACTTGCCACGAGGCTCATCGGTGCGCTCGTAAGTGTGGGCACCGAAGTAGTCACGTTGAGCTTGCAGAAGGTTTTGTGGTAGGCGCGAGCTACGGTAGCCATCGAAGTAAGACAGCGCGGAGCTGAAGGTTGGGATGGATACACCGTGTGTGGCGGCTAGAGCCACGACTTTACGCCAGCTCTTTTGGGCGGTGTGGATGGCTTCGCTGAAGTATGGGTCCAGCAGAAGGTTGGCGAGGTTCGGATCACGCTCATAGGCTTCTGTGATCTTTTGCAGGAAGGCCGCACGAATGATGCAACCACCGCGGAAGATTTGTGCAATCTCACCGAAATTAAGCTTCCAGCCATATTCCTCTTGAGCGTAAGCCATCAATTGGAAGCCTTGTGCATAGGAGCAGATCTTGGAGGCGTAAAGAGCCTCGCGGATGGCTTCGACCATTTCAGCCTTGTCGCCAGTGAAGGCTTCGGCCTCAGGGCCTTTGAGGATCTTTTCAGCAGCAACACGTTCGTCTTTAACGGCTGATAGGCAGCGAGCAAAGACGGCTTCGGCTACGGTGGGTGCAGGTGTGCCCATGTCGAGCGCATTGACAGAGGTCCATTTACCAGTGCCCTTTTGACCCGCTGTATCGAGCACGATGTCGACGAATGGTTTGCCAGTTACGGGATCGGTTTGCTTCAGAATGTCGGCTGTGATTTCGATCAGGAAGGAGTCGAGGTCGCCCTTGTTCCACTCAGTGAAGATGTCGCCCATCTCTGCCGGAGAGAGACCCAACACATTTTGCATGAGGTCATAAGCCTCGCAGATCATCTGCATGTCACCGTATTCGATGCCGTTGTGGACCATCTTAACGTAGTGGCCGGCACCGTCTGGACCGATATAGGCGGTGCAACTGAAACCACCTTCGACAGGCTTGCCAGCTTCGGCGCCTTCGAGTGGTTTACCAGTTTCTGGGTCTACTTTGGCTGCGATCGCTTTCCAAATGGGCTCTAAAAATTCCCATGCTTCTGGAGTGCCGCCTGGCATCAGCGACGGACCAAAGCGAGCACCTTCTTCTCCGCCGGATACTCCGGAACCGATGAAACGAAGCCCTTTTTCTGTAAGCTCTTTTTCGCGCCGGATGGTGTCGTCCCACTTGGCGTTGCCACCGTCGATGATGATATCGCCTTCTTCAAGAAGGGGAATTAAGCCTTCGATCACCTTGTCTGTCGCCCAACCTGCTTGCACCAGAATGATGATTTTACGAGGACGTTTGAGCGAGGCGACAAAGTCTTTGAGCTCGGCTTGACCGACTAGGCCACCCGGAGTGTCGGGGTTAGCCGCGACGAATTCTTCCATTTTGGAAGTCGTCCGGTTATAGACGGAAATCTTAAAGCCATGGTCGGCGATGTTAAGAGCCAGATTTTGGCCCATTACTGCGAGGCCAATCAGGCCAATATCGGAGGTTGCTTCAGACATAATTTGTATGGATTAAAAGTTGAATGAGGAAATCCAGCTCCAAAGTCTACGCAAGGGCAGACTGGGAAAGAGGCATGAATTATCGTCATATCTGGGATACATTTGATTAAAACGAACCAAAATAGCGCGTTATACTATGAATGAAAATTATATAATCCCGAGACTTTTTGCATAAATGCGCAGTTTGAGGTCCATTGATGTGTGCTGATTGAAGCGTTACAGTCATGCGTAAATTGACTATTTGAATTGTCATTCAGAAAAATGCCTTCAAACGTAGGCGCCATGGAAGTAGTGGCAGGTATCTCTAAAGAATGGCGTCGTCGTATGCTATTTATGTTTTTTATGATCTTCGGTATGGCTGCCTGGTTTTTATCGGATGGCTATATCATGTGGCCGAACGAGGCGCAGCGCTTTGGAGAGTATGCAGAAATCAAGGATGCTTTGATTGAGTCAGGAGACGCGGTAGATGAAGAAAGTTCTTCAGTAAAGCTCGCTTGGCAACGCCATGCCCGCGAGGCAGGTTATCGCAGTAATGTGCCAAAGGAGCGCACTGATGCAGATATTCATGAACAGCGCGTTATTGGCTGGGTGATGATGTGCGGCTCTCTGTTATTTGGTGCATGGATAGCATGGAATCATACCCGTAAGGTGCGTGCAGAGGGAGAGCTAGTGATCGGTGCTTCTGGTGAACGTGTCGAGTTGGACTCCATTACAGGCATGGACCGTAAGAAGTGGAAGAATAAGGGGATCGCTTATGCCATTTACGATGATGGGGGGAAATCCCGCCGGCTATGCTTGGATGAGCATAAGTTCAAAGGCTGTGAAGCGATCATTTTAGAGGCAGAGAAGCGTATCAAAGCGCGCGCTGAAGCAACACAGTCAGCGTCCAATTAGAGTTTATCGTGGGTGCTAGTAAGGATGCTCGTTTTTGGGCTGAACTTTAAATTTACTTTGCCTAAATCGTGAGAAAGTGCTGAGGCTTGTACTTTGCGGTCTCTGTTGGACCGTTCTGACAGCTCATGAAGCCACACGCTTACAAACCACGTTTCCTTGAATTATTGTGCAATCGTCCTAGTGGCGCCGACATCGGACGCGAGGCCGCCGCGGGGCTCACGGTCGGTTTAATTGCTCTACCGCTGGCACTTGCCCTGGGCATTGCGAGTATTCCAGTCGGGGCGGACACTCCTTACTCCGCGCCGGCATTGGGGATTTATACGGCGATTATCGCTGGTTTTTTAATTTCCGTATTCGGAGGTAGTCGGGTGCAGATCGGCGGGCCGACCGCGGCCTTTATCCCGATTGTGCTACTCATTGTGCAAGCGCATGGCTATGTCGGCCTGTTGTTGGCGACGATGATGGCTGGCATCATATTGATTTTAATGGGCTTTGCGCGGCTGGGCACTTTGATCAAATACATTCCCTGGCCCGTCACCTCGGGCTTTACCACTGGTATTGCGGTGGCGATTATGGTCACTCAGGTGGTTGATTTTAGCGGTATTCATGGAGAGACTGCGATCTCGGGCGAGTTTTTTGAAAAAGTAGAATGGCTGTGTCACCATTTGGGAACTTTAGATATAATGACTGTTCTGGTCGCACTACTTTCCTGTGCGGTTATATTCTTTTGGCCGCGTATAGGTTGGAAACGCCTTCCGGGTTCGATTGTGGCCATGTTGCTCGGCACCTTGGCGGTGTGGGGCTTGAATCAGCTGGAGGGCGTTCAGATCGCCACTGTGGGCTCGCGATTCGGGGATTCGGCAATTCCGGCGCATTTGCCCAGTTTTATGATGCCTGTAGTTTCGGTGGAAATGATACGGGAGTTGATTATGCCAGCCACGGCGATCGCGATTTTGTGTTCGATCGAGTCTTTACTCTCGGCGGTGGTGGCCGATGGTCTGACCAATCAGCGGCATGATAGTAACTCGGAGCTGATCGGCCAAGGTATCGCGAATTTGATTTGTCCCTTCTTCGGAGGCTTGCCTGCGACCGGCGCGATTGCACGCACTTCGGCTAATATTCGTAATGGCGGCCGTACTCCTTTGGCTGGAGTTGTGCATGCGCTTTCATTGTTGGCTATTGTACTGCTCTTTTCCTCTTTTGCGCGATATATCCCGATGCCAACCATGGCTGCAGTGCTGGTGATGGTGGCCTTGCATATGGGGGAGTGGCGGGCTTTAAAGGAAATCAAGCGCATGCAAACGGGGGATGCTTTGGTTCTATTGACGACTTTTGCGCTAACGGTGATCTTTGATTTGGTGGTAGCGATTGAGATCGGTATGGTCTTGGCAGCCTTGCTGTTTATTCGTCGCGTTTCAGAGACTACGGAGGTCAGCCGTGTGACGCACAATGATGTCTTGGAATCGCCCGAGCACGTTGCGCAAGGTAAAGCGATTCCCGAGGGCGTGCTGGTGTATCGTATTTTTGGCCCCTTCCTATTTGGCGCTGCCGATAAGATGCAAGACGCGCTGGAGGAATTGTCCGATTATCCTAAAGTGATCATCTTGCGCATGCACTTAGTGACTGCAATGGATACCACTGCGCTCTATGCCTTAGTCAATTTAGTCGAACGCATGCGGGAGAGAGGAACGTCGATCGTTGTGAGCGGAATCCATCGGCAGCCCTTGGAACTTCTACGTAAATCGGATTCGCTGAAAACGCTGGGAATCGATAATTTCTGCGGCCACTATGACGAAGCGCTTAATCGTGCGCAGCAGTTGATCGCCGAGAGCAAATAGCAATTTCAGCGGGCATGGACTTGCGGGATCAGTTTGTTGGTCAAGGTAAGGCCGCCGGAACTGACGCCTTTGCAAGCCAGCATTTGATTTGTCAGTTCACGCAGGTTCTGCACCGGGCCCTGGGCTAATACCACTTCCATTATGTACTGGCCCTCTAGTAATACATGTTGGCTACTGATGCACTCTTGCACGTACTGACGTTGGATCTGTGCTAGCTGCTGTAGCAGTCCCGTCTTTCCCGTGTCATAAATAAGAGTGATCGTTCCGGCCATGATGGCCGAGTTGTCTTCTTGTTTATGTTGGATGAGGCTCTCCTCAATCATCTCAGCAATGGCTTGCGAACGGTTTTGAAAGCCACGAGAGTCCACCATGTCGTCCAGCGCAGTCGCCAATTTCGCTGGCAGTGAGATACTTATGCGCTGAGCTAATGTTTTGTTCGTTTTTTGTACAGTCTTCATACGATTTATATTTAAAATTCAAATCGTAATACTTTTTGCAATAATAATATTACTATTTTTAACACTTATGTGTATTGGCATGCTTCGTGCAAGACTGCAGTGGATCGTTGGCAGCTTCTGTTGACGGTATGTTCTTCTCACTGACACTCACCATCAAAAACACTAGGATTATGTTGAAACTAAAAAATTGGGCTGGAAAAGCCACACGGACAGGACTCTGCGCACTTGCACTGATCAGTGCAAACATGCTTTCAGCCAAGGAACCTCTTAAAATCGGCTACAGTGACTGGCCAGGATGGGTGGCATGGCAAATCGGTATCGATAAGGGCTGGTTTGAAGAAGAAGGTGTCGACGTGGAATTCCTGTGGATGGACTACGTGGCATCGATGGATGCCTATGTTGCTGGCCAGGTGGATGCTGTTACGATGACCAATGGGGATGCGCTGGTCACCGGTGGCACAGGTAAACCTTCAGTTGCGATTCTTATCAGCGATTACTCGAATGGTAACGATATGGTGGTGGCTGCTCCTGGAATCGAAACTTTGGCAGACTTGAAAGGTAAAAAGATCGGCCTGGAAGAGGGCTTTGTGATTCACCTGCTATTGCTAAAGGGTGCTGAGATGGCGGGTATCGATCCTTCGGAATTTACCATCGTTAATACACCGACCAATGAGACACCACAAGTGCTGGCTTCGGGTGCCGTCGATGCGATCGGCGCATGGCAGCCAAATTCTGGACAAGCGCTCAAGACGGTTCCCGGTTCGAAGCCGGTGCTGACTTCGGCGGATGCGCCTGGTATCATTTATGATTTGCTATCCGTTGATCCTGAAAGCTTGGAAGCGCGTCGCGATGACTGGTCGAAGGTCGTGAAGGTTTGGTATCGTATCGCCGACTTTATTAAGGACGAAGAGAACATTGATGAAGCGCTCGAAATTCTTTCGAAGCGTGTCGCCATCTCTCCGGAAGAGTATGAGCCATTTCTTGAGGGCACATACATCCTATCCCTGGAGGAAGTGCTTCCTATCTGGAAAGAAGCCGAGGGCCTGGGTTCGGTCTACGGATCGACTAAGATTGCAGATGATTTCAATGTCGAACAGGGCGTTTACGATGAGCCGCTCAACACTGTCCAATACCTAGACCCAAGCCTGACTCTGGAGTATGCTGAGTCGGTGAAGTAAGGCGGACTGGCTCTTTGCCAACTTTTTCTAAAGGCGGGCCGAGATCCCGGCCCGCCTTTTTTCTACCTAATTGGTTTCCATCAGGCACTACGCTCAACCAAAATTACTGAATGAAGAATAGTTCCCAGTTTAAGGCACCCACCACTCCATGGTTTGCCGTGCGCAAAGAACTCAGCGCCAAACGCCGTTCACTACTGATTGCTGCATCTTTTATCCTTCCGATCTTACTTTGGAGTATCGTGAGTTATACGCCATTTATCTGGCATCCGGATATCAAGCTCGAGATTTCAGCGGACCGGGAAAATGTGACGACGGTCTTTACTGCCGGTAATCATCTGTCCAAGGAATATTTCCCAGGATTTGTCGAAGCTGTCGAAGCAGAGAATAGTGAAATCCTGGCAGCACGTGCCAGTGGTGAGTCGACGACTTCAGGCTTTCGTGCGCGGCGTGCAAATTTGAAAATCCTGCGACACATGGCGCCCGTGGCGATTGCTAATGGCTGGCTGACGCGCGAAGAAGCTGAGGACGACAGTCAACTGTATCAGGTCTGGCAAGGCGTGGCCGAAGGCACGCTAATCGGGAGCAAGGTCAAGTTGAGCGATCAGAACATTGCGCTGATTAAACGAAATTGGGAGCTACTGAGTGCCAAGAGCCCGACCTTTGTTTCGAAATCATTGCCGGAAACGCCATTGGAAAAATTGGTGCCACAAGGACGTCCGGCAAATCCAGTCTATCTGCCCGCGCCGCATGAGGTGGTCATCCAGGGCTATCATGACTTCACTCAAGAAACGGATCCCGATAAGCCTAGCATGTGGCAGCGCTATAAGCACTCTCTGCGCATTGTCTTTTTTGGATTTATGCTGTCGGCCTTGGTGGGGGTTCCTATTGGAATCCTTTGCGGCACCTTTGATTTCTTTTCGAAACTCTTTGAGCCATTTATTGATTTCTTCCGCTATATGCCGGCTCCCGCCTTTAGCACATTATTAGTGGCGGTCTTCCTTGCCCACGATGCGCCTAAGATCTCATTGGTTTTTTTAGGCACCTTTTTTCAAATGGTATTGGTGGTCTCAAATACCACGCGCCAACTGGATGCCTCTTTGATTGAAGCGGCTCAAACCTTGGGTGCGAAAACTTTTACCATGATTCGCCGTGTTATCATTCCTGGTATCACGCCAAATCTTTATAACGATATGCGGATTCTACTTGGCTGGTCATGGACTTGGCTGGTGATCGCAGAATTGATCGGTGTGAAGAGTGGTCTGACGGAGTTTATCGAAACTCAGGGTCGCTGGCGTAACTTTGACAGTGTCTTCCCTATCATTATTATGATTGGTGTAACTGGATTCGTGACCGATCAAATTCTCGCATCCTTGCGCAAATATTTTTTCCCGTGGACTCCCGAATCATCCGAAAAGAAACACGGCTTTATCGGTCGCTTTGTGCTCTGGATGCTGGATCGCAAAGTTTATGACACACCTAAGAATGGAAAGGCTTAAAGACGATGAGTGATATTATAGAACTACCCAGTTATAAAGAGCAGAGCGATTCTGTTCGCGCTCGTTTTGCGGATATTTATCAGCGTCCCATCAAGCTCGAAGTGAAGGATGTCAGTAAGAGCTTTAATACTGCCAAGGGGCAAATCGATGTATTGAGTCCGATCAGTTTCAATGTCCATCGTCGCGAGTTTATCTCGGTGATTGGTCCGTCGGGCTGTGGCAAGTCCACTTTGATCCGTATGCTGGCTGGCTTGGAAACTGTATCCGGTGGACAGTTCTTATTGGATGGCAAAGAAGCTTCCGGCCCCGGTGCAGATCGCGGTATGGTCTTTCAGGGCTACACTTTGTTTCCTTGGTTGACTGTTAAAAAGAACGTAATGTTTGGGTTGGAAGTCAATGGACATTCTGGCACTGCAGTGGAACAAGAAGCGATGCAATGGATCGAATTGGTCGGGCTCGGGCATGCCGCAGAATCTTATCCGAGCCAACTTTCGGGCGGCATGAAGCAGCGGGTGGCCATTGCGCGGGCGCTGGCAAATCAGCCACAGATCTTGTTTATGGATGAGCCTTTCGGGGCTTTGGATCCGCACACGCGTTCACAGATGCAGTCGCACCTTTTGCAAATCTGGCACAACGTAGATGTCACAATCATGTTTGTGACACATGATTTGGATGAGGCGATTTATCTCTCCGATCGCATTCTTGTTTTGAAAGCCAACCCTGGTGAAATACAGGAGTTCATCGAAGTGCCGGTGCCACGTCCGCGCACGCCGGAACAAATGCTGAGTCCGGAGTTTCTCGCGACCAAGCAACGCCTGGAAGAGCTCATTCACCCGAAAGAGCATACCAGCACGCAAGATCTACCCATCGTTCGTATGACGAGTGTAAATGACAATGTTGAATAGATACTGCATCGAATCGCTGACCTGGCCCAAGGTGCAAGCTTTGCAAGCGGAGTGTCCGCTACTGGTCTTGCCGCTTGGAGCGACCGAACAGCATGGGCCGGCCCTGCCGATCAATACCGATACCGTCATCGCCGATGCGCTGTGTCGCGACGCCTGTCAACGTGCACAAGTCGCGATGGCTCCGGTCATCCCTTATACTTCGTCGGCGGCGCACACGGATAAGTGGCCAGGCACGTTTTCACAAACGCCGCTTAGCTTTATCCAAACACTGGTGCAATATGCAAAATGGGCGGAAGCGACAGGTTGGAAAAAACTCTACATCGTCAATGCCCATGCCGGCAATGACGCGCCCTTGCGGGTGGCTGTCGACCAGGTGCGCATTGAACTGATGGGCCGCCTGCAGATTGGTTTTCTCAACACCTTCTTTATCACACCCGAAATCGAGGCGCACTTTACCCAAGATGCCAAGGATCTGCACGCCAACAAGGGCGAATGTGATTTGATGCTACACCTCGCACCCGATACCGTCGATCTCGATGCGCTTGAAAGCGCCGATGATCCAGATCGCACCGAGGACTTGATTTTCAGCTACCCGGTATCGCAAACCAGTTTGACCGGTGGCACCGGCTATCCCTCTCGAGGCACGGCGGCAGATGGACAAATGCTCTTTGAGAAAATGTGCGTCGCAATCGCCGCCAAGCTAGAGCAAGCCAAACTCGAACAAGCGCCCTTAGCTGAATCAGAATGGGGCAGCGCACCTGATGGCTTTTATTCTTAATCAATAACAGCATGTGGCATATTTTTTGCATCATTCAGTAATACTTTTTGACTAATTCGTAATAACAACTAAACAAAAATACAAATCAGATGGAAGAGCTCAAAAACAAATTAAAGTCCCAAGGGGTTAAATACTGTGTCGGTGCCTATGTAGACATTCATGGCGTGCCGAAGGGGAAGTTCGTACCCATCGATCATTTCGAGCATTTTGCAGAAGGATCGGAGCTCTATACCGGCTATGCCCTCGACGGCTTAGGCCAGCGCCCAAATGACGACGAGATTGCCTCCTTACCGGACACCAATCACATCATCCAATTGCCATGGCAACCGGAAGTGGCATGGATGCCAGCAGACAACACTTTCAAGGGCGAGCCCTACGAGGTCAACACCCGCGTCGCACTGAAGAAGGTGCTGGCGCAGGCTGAAGCAATGGGCTTCACCGTAAATCTGGGCATCGAGTGCGAAGTCTACGTGGTCAAAGAAACGGAGAATGGCGGCATCGAAATCCCCGACCAAAACGATCATTTGGACAAGGTTTGCTACGACGTGAAACGCTTCATGGATCGTTTCACCTGGCTGGACAAAGTGTCCACCACCATCAATGACCTCGGATGGGATCTTTACTCACTCGATCAGGAGGACGCGACTTCGCAGTTCGAATTCGATTTCAAATACGCCGATGCGCTCACTATGTGTGACCGCTACATCTTCTTCCGCATGATGGCGAAGCAGTATGCCGCCGAAGAAGGTCTCTTGGCCACCTTCATGCCAAAGCCTTTCGCAGATAAGACCGGTAGTGGGGCTCACTTTAATCTATCGCTGGCCGATTCTAAAACAGGCGAAAACCTGTTTAAGGATGCCAACGATCCGCGCGGGCTGGGCTTATCAGAGCTCGGTTATCAATTCAGCGCGGGCATCCTCAAGCACGGTCCGGCGCTGTGCGCGGCATTTGCACCGACGGTCAACAGCTACAAGCGTCTGGTGCGCAAGGGCCTGATGTCTTACTATTCATGGGCTCCCGTATTCAATTCATACGGCAGTAACAATCGCACCAATTCGCTGCGCGTGCCGATGGGCGGCGGACGCATCGAATCGCGCAATGCTGATGCGTCTTGTAATCCATACCTCGCCGCCACTTTGATGCTGGCTGCAGGCTTACAAGGGATCCAAGAGAAATTAAATCCTGGCGAGGCTCAGGAGGAAAACCTCTATGAATTCACCCCAGAGCAGCTGGCTGAACGCGGGATCAGCGAACTGCCACGCTCGCTCGACGAGGCGGTGCATGCCTTTGCCTCCGATCCCTTCGTCGAAGAAGTACTCGGCAGCACATTACGCGACGAATTCATTCGCTATAAGAGTGAAGAATGGCGTCAATATCACCAACGCGTCACAGACTGGGAAGTCGATCATTACGCGCGTCGGTTTTAGTTAAAAGAATTCTTCTCTCTTAATTCCTAATTCTTAATTCATTATGATACACTCAGAAAAACTCCACGGTGGCACGATGTGGTCCAAAGTGATCGGTCGTGGTAAAACACTCCGACTCACGGATATTGATGGCAAAGCCAATGTTGGCATGTTGCTGTATAATGCACTGGAAAAAGAAGAGCGGTATAACATGCCGGATACATTGAAGGGGCAGCATATCTTCTATCTGACCGCGCCCTTTTGTGTGCACTCTGACATGGGCCGTCTCTTTTGCTCCATCACTGCAGACACTGCTGGGTGGCATGATACAGTTTGCGGCTGTTCGGATGCCGCACTGGTGGCCAAGAAGTATGGCAGCAAGCCTTATCAAGAAGCGCATAATGATTGCTATCGTGATGCGCAGCGTGCCTTTCTAATTGAACTGGCTAAGTGGGACATGGGCAAACGCGACTTGGTGCCAAACCTTAATTGGTTTTCCAAAGTCGTATCGGACGAAGCTGGCAAACTGAGCTACGTGCCGGGTGCATCCAAGCTAGGTAGCTACATCGACCTGCGCTTCGAAATGGATACACTGGTGGTGCTCAACACTTGTCAGCACCCCCTCGATCCAAATCCTGAATACGACCCAGGCGATGTGCAGTTAGAGGTGTTTAAATCTGAAGCGCCCACCGCAGACGATGCATGTTTTCAATCCCGCCCGGAAAATCTCCGCGCTTTTGAAAACACTGAAACCTATCATAAACTTCGATTCTAATGTAGTGGCGAGCTGCTAGCTTGCCTCTTAAGCAAACCGACAAGCTGGAAGCTTGTCACTACGATATAAAGCCATGCTCACAGAAAGTACACTCAATCCTGAAAAAGCTAGCTACCGCGAGGTGATTCCCGCCGGCGAATACTGGTTGCACGAAATCAAAAAAGGTCAGACGCTGCGCATCCTCGACATGGAGGGCAATCAAGCGGCCGACACCTTATTCTACGATGCCAAGGATCCGGAAAATCGCTATAGCGCCTCCGATACCATTCAACGTCAAGCGGCACTGTATTTAACCACCGGCACGAAGCTCATCTCGAGTCAGGGCGATGAGCTATTAACGATTACCGCCGACACCTGCGGACGTCACGACACAGTCGGCGGCGCCTGCTCGCGCGAGAGTAACACGATGCGCTACGCGCACGACAAAGAGCACATGCACGCCTGCCGCGATAGCTTTATCTGCGGCATCCAACATTGGGGCCCCGATCTAGGGAAGCGTGACATCACTTGTAATATTAACTTCTTCATGAATGTGCCCGTCACACCTGAAGGAAAGCTCACATTCGAAGACGGCATTTCCGCTCCAGGGCGATACGTCGAAATGAAGGCCGAGCGCGATGTGATGTGCCTGATCTCGAACTGCCCACAGCTGAATAACCCATGTAACGGATACAACCCGACCCCCGTCGAAGTGATCATCTGGGATCAGTAAAAATTGTATTCGCAGGGGCGCCACTTGTGACGCCCGCCGAGAACCTGAACCGAACCAACAACACTGCGGGCGTCACAAGTGAAGCCCCTACAGAAAAATGTTCCAAAAAGTCCTGATAGCCAACCGCGGCGAAATCGCTTGCCGTATCATTCGCACACTCAACGAGCTCAAAGTGGCTTCCGTCGCGATCTACTCCGACGCGGATTGTGATGCGCCACACGTATCCATGGCCACGGAGAGTTATCGCATCGGCCCGCCAGCCGTAAGCGAAAGCTATCTACAAGCGGATAAGATTCTGGAGATCGCGAAACAAAGCGGGGCCGAGGCGATTCACCCTGGCTATGGTCTACTGAGTGAAAATGCAGACTTCGCTGCCGCCTGCGAAGCCGCAGGGCTGGCCTTTATTGGGCCCACTGCAGCGAGCATGTTGGCTTTTGGACTCAAGCATGAGGCTCGCCGCTTGGCACAAGAGAACGCCGTGCCGCTCTTGCCGGGCAGCCCTTTGCTGAAGAGCTTGGAAGAAGCCAAACCACTCGCGCTGGAGATTGGCTACCCCGTCATGTTAAAGAGCACCGCCGGTGGTGGTGGGATCGGCATGCAGATTTGCGCGGACGAATCGGAACTGGTCGAAGCCTACGATCGAGTGGAGCGTTTGAGCCAAAGTCACTTCGGGCAAGGTGGCATCTTTCTTGAGAAATTCGTGGTGCATGCGCGTCACCTGGAAGTGCAAATCTTTGGCGACGGACACGGCCACGTGGTCTCACTGGGCGTGCGCGATTGCTCGACCCAGCGTCGCAATCAAAAAGTGATTGAAGAAACACCACCAGCCAATGTGCCGGAATCGGTGATCGATGGCTTGCAGCAGGCTGCCTTGCAACTAGCAAAAGCAGCCAGCTATCGCTCTGCGGGCACGGTGGAATTTATCTACGACAATGATAGCCACCAATACTACTTCCTCGAGGTCAATACGCGGCTACAAGTAGAGCACGGTGTCACCGAGCTGGTCACGGGCGTCGATTTGGTTAGTTGGATGGTGCAACTCGCTGCGGGTGATATGAGCCTTTCCGAGGAGTCGAACATTGTGCCACAGCAGGGCCACGCCATTCAGACCCGTCTCTATGCCGAAGACCCGAACAAAGACTTTCAACCTTCGAGTGGATTGCTCACCCAAGTGGTCTTCCCCGAGGATGTGCGCTGCGATCACTGGCTCGCTTCGGGCACGGAGGTCAGCCCATATTACGATCCCCTGTTGGCAAAGCTACAGGTGTATGCGGAAGACCGTCCCCAAGCAGTGGCTGCGATTAAGGACGCGCTCGATCAAACACGCCTGGACGGCATAGAAACTAACTTAAACTACCTGCGCTCGGTGGTGGATGCAGAGGTCTTTATCAAGGGCGAAGTCGTGACAAAGACTCTGGCCTCGCATGTGTATCAACCACGCAGTTTTGAAATCCTACGCTCCGGCACCATGACCACAGTGCAAGATTTCCCCGGTCGGGTGGGCTATTGGGAAGTCGGCGTGCCACCTTCGGGGCCGATGGATAGTTTGGCTTTTCGCTTGGGGAATCGCATGCTGGGCAATGATTTTGATGCCGCGGGCCTTGAGATCACTGCCAATGGGCCACGTATCCAATTTAACACTACCTGCACAGTTGTGCTCACAGGTGCAGCGATGGAGACGCAGCTGGATGGCGAAGCCGTCGATTTCTATAAGCCTTTTGAAGTGCCAGCCGGCTCCATCTTGGATATCGGCAAGACAACCGGTGCCGGCGTGCGCAGTTATCTTAGCATTCTAGGAGGGATCGATGTGCCGAAGTATTTGGGTAGTCGCTCGACATTTACACTTGGCCAATTTGGTGGTCATGGTGGCCGTGCTCTACGACTGGGCGATGTTCTCTATATCGGAGCAGAGCCTGAAGATGCATCGATCACAACTTTCACTGACGAAGCCGCGATCCCTCGTCTCTCCAATGTTTGGGACATCGCCGTCTTGTATGGCCCCCATGGGGCCCCCGAGTTCTTCACGCCAAAGGATATTGAAACCTTCTTTGAAAATGAATGGGAAGTGCACTACAACTCCGCGCGCACAGGTGTGCGATTGATTGGCCCCAAGCCAGAGTGGGCGCGCACCGACGGTGGCGAAGCGGGACTGCACCCTTCCAATATTCACGACAATGCTTACGCTATCGGCGCGATCGACTTTACCGGCGACATGCCCGTGATCTTAGGGCCCGATGGACCCAGCCTGGGTGGCTTTGTGTGCCCCGCTACAATCATCCAATCCGAGCGCTGGAAAATGGGACAGCTTAAACCAGGCGACAAGGTGCGCTTCCGCTGCGTCACTCGTGAAGAAGCGGAGCACTTGCGCAGCGTGCACGAGGAAAGCATCCTGACGCTGGAGACTGACTTCTCCGTGCCGGATTCCCCGCGCATCCCTGCCCCGCAAGAGGCGATTTTACACGACGAGGGCGAAGGTGCCGATCGCATAGTCATCCGCCAGGCCGGCGATGCTTACATCCTCGCGGAAGTGGGCCCGATGGCACTCGATTTCAAATTACGCTTCCACATTCACGTGCTCTACGAGGCCTTGAATAAAGAGACCTTTGAGGCGGTGCAAGACATCACTCCTGGCATCCGCTCCTTGCAGGTGCATTTTGATCCTGCCAAGGTCAGCGCAGAATCGGTGGCCGCGTGGATTGCTTTGGTCAATGCAAAGTTACCACCACTGGAAAATGTGACAGTGCCCTCGCGAGTGGTGCATCTGCCACTCTCCTGGGATTCACCTTCCACCAAAAAGGCGATCGACATCTATATGCAGTCCGTGCGCCCCGACGCACCATGGTGCCCGGATAATATCGAATTCATTCGTCGTATCAATGGATTGGATACAAGAGGAGACGTCTACAATGTAGTCTTCAACGCTCGCTACGTAGTGCTGGGACTCGGCGACGTCTACCTCGGCGCACCCGTTGCGACGCCACTGGACCCACGCCATCGCTTAGTCACGACTAAATACAATCCCGCCCGCACATGGACTCCGGAAAATGCCGTCGGGATCGGGGGCGCTTACATGTGCATCTACGGCATGGAAGGCCCCGGCGGGTATCAGTTTGTTGGCCGCACAGTGCAGATGTGGAATCGCTACCGCAGCACTGCTTCTTTCGAAGCAGGCAAACCTTGGTTGCTGCGCTTCTTTGATCAAATCCGTTACTATCCTGTCAGCGAGGATGAGCTGAATCAAATGCGGAAAGACTTTCCGCACGGCCGTTTCGAGCCAAAGATAGAAGAAGGCGAATTCAGCCTCGCAGATTATCAGGCCTACCTAGCTGACAACGATGACAGTATTCGCGAATTCAAAACCAAGCAACAAGCCGCATTTGAAGACGAGCGCGCCCGCTGGAAAGCTGCCGGACTGGATTCCTTCGTAGAAGAAGAAGTCATGCAAGCAGAAGACGATACCGCTGGCTTGCCCGCAGGTGCAGAGCCAGTGGAAAGTCCTGTGGCCGGAAGTGTCTGGAAGATACTCTTAGAGGAAGGAGCGACAGTCGCTGTCGGTGATACCATCGCGGTCCTGGAATCCATGAAGATGGAAATCAAACTCGAAGCCCCGATTGCTGGCACTTTATGTGCTATTCTCTGTAAAGAAGGCCAAGCCGTTCAGCCAGGGCAATCACTCTTTGGTATCACGCCTAATGACTAATCTACAATTATAACGTAGGGGCTTCATTTATGAAGACCGCATCTGATCGGCTCCTTGGCACGGCGGTCTTCACAAGTGAAGCCCCTACGATTTTTACCATGAATATTTCCTTAGACATACAGAACCTGCATAAGCTCTATCTCTCGAAAGAACTCAAACCGCGTGAGCTGTGTGAAGCTTTGCAAAATCAGGCCAATGCAATCGACAATCCGAACATATGGATTCATCGCCTCAGCCCTGAGGAGCTGGATCCGTATCTCGTACGCTTGGAATCCGCAGACCCCGCGAGTCTGCCGCTCTATGGCATTCCGTTTGCAATTAAGGACAATATCGACTTAGCCGGCGTGCCCACGACGGCAGCCTGCGCGGCCTACGCCTACACCCCAGAGAAGTCATCACCTGTAGTGGAAAAACTCATACAAGCAGGTGCGATCCCAATCGGTAAAACCAACTTGGATCAATTCGCGACGGGTTTAGTCGGTGTGCGCAGCCCATACGGCGTGCCACGCAATCCACTCGCGCCAGATCGCGTGCCCGGAGGCTCCAGTTCGGGCTCGGCAGTGGCGCTATCGGAGAGCTTAGTCAGCTTCTCGCTCGGCACAGACACCGCGGGTTCCGGACGTGTGCCCGCCGCCTTCAATAAACTCTGGGGTGTCAAGCCCAGCAAGGGACGGCTCAGCACCAGTGGCGTCGTGCCCGCCTGCCGGACCCTGGATTGCGTTTCGATCTTTGCGCTGAATGCAGCAGACTCACAAGCCGTACTAAAAGTAGCCGAAGGCTTTGATAGCAGCGATGCCTACTCATTGCCCACAGCAGACCAATCCCTGCCCGTATCCAAAAAGATCGGCGTGCCGAAGCCCGAGCAATTAATGTTCTTCGGCGATGCGGGTTATGAAGCCGCATGGAGCCTAGCCCTACTGGAGCTCGAATCGAAAGGCTGGGAAATTGAAACCATCGATTTTGAGCCCTTCCTGCAGGCCGCCCGTTTATTGTATGAAGGCCCCTGGGTCTCTGAGCGCACTGCTGTGCTACAAGATTTCCTCGCATCCAATGCCGATGACTTCTTTCCGGCCACTCGCACAATTATCGGCGGCGGCTTAAACAACACTGCCTGCGACGCCTTTTCGGCCAGCTACAAACTGGCAGCACTGCGGCGCGAAAGTGAATCCGTCTGGCAGGGGCTGGCCGCAATCGTCACGCCCACCGCAGGCGGTTTTCCCACATTAGCGGACTTAGCAGCCGACCCGATCGGACCAAATTCGCAGCTCGGTTACTACACCAATTTCATGAATCTGCTGGACCTCTGCGCCGTAGCCACCCCCGCTGGCGAAACAGAAAGCGGCCTGCCCTTTGGCATCACATGGATCGCACCGCGCGACACAGACAAGGCCTTGATCGAGATTGCCGATAAAGGTCCGCGTGCACTAGAGGCTGATAATGACACACTGTCCATTCTCCTCTTCGGCGCACACATGCAGGGCTTACCCTTGAATGCACAAATTTTGGAGTTAGGTGGAAAATTCGTGGCTCAGGTCGATACGGCCGCTCAGTATAAAATGATTTATTTGCCCGAGCCCGCCCCGCATCGTCCTGGTATCATACGAGTCGGTGAAGGCGGATCTTCCATCGCCGCTGAAGAGTGGCGCTTACCGAAGGCATCGTTGGGCGCTTTGCTAGCCAGCATTCAGCAACCACTCGGACTGGGGCAAATTGAACTCAGCGATGGTCGTAAGGTGCATGGCTTCTTATGTGAAGCGGCCGCAGCCCAATCCGCTCAAGACATTTCAGCCACAGGCGGTTGGCGCGGGTTCTTGGCGCAGGCTTAGAGCGTTTCCTTACACCCATTCGAAAAAAGTTTGGCCCTAATAGATATGTCTTTTGTAACCTCGGTTCTCGCCAGTCCTAAGCTCGTCGAAAGGGGAACCGGGGCGATGCCGATCGTCTCCGACTGTGTCCTGCATAGCCTAAGGCGACGCATGGAAACAAAGTTTCGAGGCTACGCAAAGGCCAAGCTTATAGATCATATATTCTTAGAATGTGGTATTAGTCCAGCCCCATTACCTCGTCGGCGAAATCTTCCATCATCTCGAAGGCACGCTTGGCGGTGCGTTTGTCGTAGCGTGAGCCATCTGACTGAGCTTCTGGATTGGTGAATGAGTGCACGGCGCCGCTGAATTGAACCAGTGTCCAATCGTCGACTTCATTGCTTTTCATGGCTTCGATGAAAGTTTGCACATCTGCTTGTGGCACGTAGGGATCGTCTGCGCCGTGGAGCACTAGGGCTGGGATTTTGATTTGCTGAGTGTCAGCTGCCAAGGTGGGCGATTTGAGGTCTCCGTGAAAAGAGACGACGCCTTGAATGGACTCGGTGCCGGTGCGCGCAAGCTCCAGCACCGTGCCGCCGCCAAAGCAGAAACCAATGGCGATTGTCTTGTTTGGGTCGATCGGGTGCTGTCGTGCGAGTGCGTGGAAGACATCGACCGCTTTTTGGGCACGCGCTCGCATGAGTGCTCGATCGGAGCGCAAGACGCCTGCGGCCTTGCCGGCTTCGGATGCGTTACTAGGGCGTACGCCGACGCCATACATGTCGGCGACAAAAACGGCAAAATCATCGCCAGCGATCATACGTGCTTTGGTGTAGGCGTTCTCACTGGGTCCCATCCAGTTGGGAATCATGACTATGCCCGGGAGGGGCTCGTCCTGATTTGCGTCATCATCGTAGATTAAGGTGCCTTCAAATTCTACACCATCGAGTTGGTAAGGAATCGTCTTTTGCACCGTATCAGCGCTGGCATAATTTGTGATCGAGGCGGCGAGAAGTAGGAGGAGGGCGTGTAGTTTCATAGCCCTGCACGATGAGCACTTTGTGGTTAAATGCAAAAAATCCGCTCGGTTTCCCGAGCGGATTTTGAAATTACCACTCATGTACAAAAGCGCTGAAGCGCTCACTCTTACCTTAGGAGATACCTAGGAGATCGAGTCTAAGGTAAGCGATCCGGCTTTTAGCCGTTAATCAGATTTTAAACGCTTAGTAAACGTTGGTCGTTTCCTGACTGATGATGGGATCGTTCAGGAAGTCGGCGCTGAAGTTCATGACTGCGCGACCAGGGCCAATGTTCGCACCTTCAGCAGTGATGCTGAGGTTGGTGTCCTTGCCAGGCTCCAATGTCGTGCGTGGGAAGGTGACGGTTTGACCATTGATCGTGCCTTGGGCGTCGCCCGCCACGGCGGTGGGCTTGATCTTGTCGTTGAAAGTGACAGTTACGGTGCCGCTGACAGGCTCGAACTCACCTTGGTTGCGCACTTGGATGCTGTAAACTGTGGTTTCGCGCACACGAACCGGGTCTTTGCTGTCGGTGATCGAAACAGTCACACCAGGAACGGCGAGCCAGTTTGTGGTGACGCTATCGGAGGCCTCCAGGCCATTGGCGCTGACCACTTTTACGGTATTGGTGGACTCGCCCTTACGGGTCGCTGCGATCTCGGTGCGGATGAGTTGGCTAGAGCCGGCGGGGAGGTTGGGAATCATCCAACCGATGGCATTGCCAGAAACACGGCCGCGGCCGTTGTCGGCGACAGATGCACCCTTAGGCAAGATGTCGGTGATACGGACGTTTTTAAGGTCAGTATCGCCCGTGTTTTCGATGGTGATGTTGAAGACTTCAGGCTTGAAGACATAAGCTTCGGAAGGGCCGGCCTTACGGACACGGATGCCAGACTGCACGACTGCGATTGGAGAGCTCGCGACTTGGCTTTGACCTGGGCCGCCGGTTTGGCCGCCGTCATAGCTGGCGACGGCACGATTGCTGAAGTTGCCCTGTTTCACGGCTTTTGCGGTATAAGTGACGCTCTTAGTCTCACCTGGGGCGAGGTTGCCAATTGGCTGGCGCAAGTTGCTGGTAGGCGTAAAGGCGTCAGGCAGAGTGTCGGTCACCACGACATTGGTCGCTTCGGCCGAGCCGTTATTAGTGACAGTGACGGTCCAGCTCGCTTCTTCGCCCAGTTCGATGCTTTGTGGGCCCTTCTTTACGACATCCAATTTGGGCTGGCCAGCGAAGAAGTCTAAGCAGAAGGCATTGTCCACGGTAACGGTGGAGCAGATCTGGTGGTTACCTTCGGTGGTTGGTTTGACAGTGATGTCGATATCCTGACTTTGTCCTTTACGCATGGAAGGGAAGTTCCAATTGGCATTGCTGCCAGCGAGCGAGGCTGCCGGGTTGGCCGATTGAAATTGGACGCCCGCAGGAATGGTTTCGGTCAGGCGGACATTGTTTACATCATCAAGAGCATTGATCGTAATGCGGTATTTAAGAGATCCACCGACAGAAGCAGCTTCGAGTACACGCTTGGTGACTTTGATTTGATTGGTGCGCATAATCACGTCCGAGCCGCGGCTGGGCGTGGCAGGAATGGCCTGCCGAGGAGGAGACACGACAGGATTGCTAGCGTTATTCGCTGCCGGAGCCTTGTTATCGGCGCCCTGCCATTGAATTTGCGTGGAAGCCGGCTGAGTAGGAGCGGTGTAACCACGATCTATTTGGGTCGGGGCGGTTTGACAGCCAGTAAAGGCGAGCGCGAATAGGCTCAATGTCGCGAATAAAATGGAGCTGAGTCGTTTCATATATCCTCAGTTCTAACGGATCGCGAGCTCATGTAAAGAAATCGCTGCACTCGCGGGATTTGCATGATTTTAAAATAAGGGATAGGTCTTTATTAGTTTAGTAGAGTATATTTCGCAGATATGTTCTCTAATGTCTCATTCAGTGCTTATCCTCGCGGATTTGCCGTTTGCGGAATTGGACTGTCGCTATGATGGAGTCTAAGACTGCGTTTAGCTCTTTGGAAATATCGAGGGTCAAAAAGCGCATGACCAGATAGTTGTTTCGCTGCAGTAGGAGGTCCTTACGTCGATCGCTGCGCCATGCGACTGCATCTTTTAGGTGTTGTGAGCCGTCTAGTTCGATCACTAATTTGAGTGGTTCACATAGAAAATCGACTTCCATGCGACTGCGTTGATTGAAAGGGATGGGTAATTCTACATTGAGCTGAAAATACCCTTTTGTGAGATCTAAAGATTCTAGTCGTTTGTGAAGGAAGGCTTCCGAGGCGCTTCGAGTGCGCGTAACATCATCTGGAGGTTGTGCTGCGTGCATGAAGAGCTCTGCCAGTGGTTCATCGACACCGTCTTGTATTAGGCGTTTTACGCTGCCTGAATAGTCCTTTTTCCAAGCGGGATCGACGGGTAAGGGCACGCTCTGTGGCCAGCCTGGGAGTGCACTTGCCGGTAACAAAATTGAGTAGCCCACTGCTTCGTAGCCAGCACAGCGTTTATCGAACATTCGTGCGAGCATTGACGTGTCTAAATCTGCATAATCGTAAATTTGAACGACCTTTTTGCTCTCATGTAAACGATGAAGTCGACCGGCATATTGGGCGATCGTTCCGCGCCAGGAAACTGGCATGGTTACGAAGAGTGTATCGAGTTGCGAATCGTCGAAGCGTCCGGTCGCTAAAACTACAGCGGGTCGCTGCGAGGCAGCATCCGGCTCAAGTTGTGTCAGGGCTTCGGCTAAGCGCTTTTTGCCCATGCCGCCCTGCAAACAAATATAGCGTATGTTGTATTGCTCCAGCAGCTTGCTGAGATATTCCAAATGTTCGGTTCGTTCCGTGATGATTAGTGGCGAGCGACCATCGCTTACGGATCGGACTACATCATTTATAATCAGACGGTTGCGTTCTGAATCTTCGATCAGAGCTTGGCAGAGTTGTTGAAATTCGATGCGGGCATCATCTTCAGGTTCATGGATCGGGCGGAAGCGAGTTGGGCGCACGATGACATGATGTTGGAAGGGGCGTGTCGCTGCTTGGTCTTTTGCATGCACTCGATGTCGAATTGGCCCACACTGCATTAAGATGATAGGGTGATGTCCGTCTTTTCGTTCAATGGTAGCGGAGAGTCCCAGCACGTATTTAGCCTTCGCTCGACTCACTGCTCGTTCAAAACTCTGAGCTGATAGGTGATGGCACTCATCTACGATTAAATGTCCATAATCCGTAATGCGATCATCCACAACATCCTTGCGCACCAGACTTTGGATGAGAGCGATATCAACCTGCCCTTTGAGTTTGCGTCGTCCACCACCGAGGCGACCTATAGACTTTTCAGGAATATCGAGAAATTGGGAGAGCCGTTCGACCCATTGTAGCATGAGTTGCTGGCGGTGCACGAGGATGAGTGTATTTACACCTCGTTCTGCGATCAGCCATGCGGCTAAAACAGTTTTTCCAAATGCTGTGGTGGCGGCTAACACGCCCATTTCATGTGGAAGCAGAGCTTTCGCTGCAGTGGTTTGATCAGGTCGTAATTCGCCAGAGAAAGCGAGATTCAAGGGAGTCCCTTTGTTTCGTAAGTCTTTACGTCTGTAGCGAATGTTACACTTTCGTAAGAGAGTTTTCAAATCGTCTAAGCAGCCACGGGGCAATGCGATATGTTCCGGGTGCGCTACTGCGCATGCAATGACACGAGGTTTATCGTAGGTGGGTAGACGCATTGCCTGCGCTTTATAAAATTCTGGGTTTTGAAATGCGGCTAAGTGGAGGATGCGGTTACGCAGAGAGGGCGGTAAATTGTTCTTCGGTATATAGATTTTATCGGAAAGCACTATTTCGAGGCTGTCTGGCAATGTGCCAGAAATCGGAGGCTCTTGCTGCTGACGGGAAGGCGGGGCTTGCCAAGGTGTGAGGGCAAACTCTTCATTTGGTGCGATACGTACAGGCAAAATGCGACGTGTGTGCTCTGCACTTGAAACGATCTGCGTGACTGTTTCCGGTGGAATCCGATTCAATTGTCCAAGAAATTTCCATTGATCATCGAATGGCTCAAAAGTGTCGTTTAAGAATACCGAGTTGCCCGCATTTCGAGCAGCTTTTTGCAAAGGCAGTGCGATCAAATTACCAAAGCCACCCTTGGGTAGTGTATCTTGATTCGGAAACATACGGTCGTAGGAAGACAGGCCCATCTCTGGCCGTAAGTCTAATGCTTCGGTCAGTATGTGGGTTCCCAGTCGCCTCGCTTGGATCGCTGGAATCGCGCGCTCAAAGAATAACCACAGGTGGGCTCCATTGCCTGAGCGCGAACGTTCCAGTGCAATAGGTAAGGCTAGTTTTCGCAGCACTGTGATTAGAGCGGACGCATCGTCCTGCCAACCAATGCCGTCTAGATCGATTGCCAAAAAGTGGCAGGTCTCATCCAGCAGCATGGGATACACGCCCATTACAAAAGTTTGGCCACTCGCGTCCTTGCCCGAAAGATGCCAAGCGATTAGTCGTTCATTAACTGGAATCCAATCTTGGTGAAGACAATTGGAGCATTTGATGCGCGGCTTCTCGCAAATACCTCGCACCCATTCATTGCTACAAGCAGGCGAGTAGCCTGCCCGACCAGTGCGAACACTTTCAAAGCGCTGTGGAAACACATCCGTACGTCCCCGAAATAGAGAGCGGAAACATGCAATCTTATCCTCAGGTGCTGAGTGGTAATTTAAGCCAGAAAAAGAATGCTGATGAGGAAATGCCATAACAGAAATCCTGTGATGACGCGCATTCTAGCACTGTCTGAGCTTGAGGACAATAAGCGAGCGTTGGCGGCTTAATCTGCCCCGGCTATGTAAACGCAGCGCCACGCACGCGTTTCATTGCAACCAGATCGCTCTCCGCTTCGGCAGGAATATCCTGAGGTTGGTAGCGATGTTTGCGCCCTGTGCTACGTTTCCAGTGCTCCGCATGCGACTGCACAAACTCGCGCGAGCCCAGCACAGCACCTTCCGTAAAGTAGCG